>CAMLYN010000038.1 GCA_946491675.1 uncultured Mycoplasmatota bacterium
GCTTGTGCACAAAAGATTAAAATATAAGTGGTAAAAAATGGGTTATAATAAATCTTCGTAATCGTTATTAAAATTAGTAATTATTTCAATATTATCAATACATTCTTTAATTAATTGTTGATAATTAAATTGTTCATATTCTAAACATTTTTCTAATTTAGGATTAATTACTGGATGTTTAGGAACAAAAATCGTACAACAATCTTCAAAAGGTAAAATACTTGTTTCATATGTTCCTATTTTTTTAGCGATGTCAATAATTTCTAGTTTATCTAAACAAGCTACAGGTCTAATTATTGGAAAATTGGTTACACTATTAATAACATTAATACTCGTCAAAGTTTGACTAGCAACTTGACCAATACTTTCACCATTAATAACTACTTTATATTTTTTATCAATATTAGTAGCGATACGATACATCATTCTTCTTAATATTGTTATATTATATTCACTAGGAACTTTTTTATATATTTCTTCTTGCAATTTAGTAAAAGGTACTACTAATAATCTAATATTACCTGAATATTCATTTAAAATACTTGCTAATTTAATAACTTTATTTTTAGCTTCTAAACTAGTATGAGGAGGTGAATCAAAATATAAACAATCAATATCAATTCCTCTTTTTAAAGCTAAATAACCAGCTACAGGAGAATCAATCCCTCCTGATAACATTAAAATTCCTTTCCCTTGAATACCAACTGGATATCCACCACTACCTTTAATTTCATTTAAATATATGTAAGTATCTTCTCTTATCTCGATATGAACAACAATATCAGGATTATGAACATCAACCTTACAATCAAAATTTTTTAAAACTAAAGATCCAATTATATTATTAAACTCCATCGATTTAATTTCAAAATTTTTATTAGCTCTTTTCGTTTCTACTTTAAAAGTTTTAAAATTAGTATTTTTTAAAACCTCTAAAACACCTTTTTTTATATCTTCACTATTAGTATTAACTTGATAAGCAATTACTATTCCTTGTAATCCAAAAACTTTTTGTAATTTTTTGCTAACACTATCAACATCATTAGTTAAAATATACATTCGATCTCTTTTTTTTATTATTTTAACATTAATCATTTTTTTTATATTTTCGTTTAATTTATTAATAAATTGATTACGATTCCCTTTCTTAGTAGTTAATTCTCCATATTTTATTAATATTAGTTTTTGCATAATAAATCACCTGTTAAGATTATATATTATTATGTAATTTAAAGCAAGAAAAAAAAAGATAAAAAATTATCTTTCTGAATGTCTTGTAATTACTGGAACTGGTTTTTCCACGATTGGTTTAGTATTATAAGTTAATACATAGATTTTATCTCTATTTAAAACACTATCTTCTGTAAGTTCATAATCATTATTGGTCATATTACCTAAGAGTTTTCTTAATTTCTTATAATAATCTAAAACCCTTTTAGTATATAAAGAGTCACCATCTCCATAATAACCAATTGTAAATGAACCTCTAGAACAACTTCTAGCTAAATAAATTAGTTGATTAGCATGTACTCCATTAATTATTAAATGACCTTTTAAATCATTAGAATTTGGTTTAGTACAATATGAATCTCCTACTGGCTCAATTATTTTTTCTTTTTCACCTTTTAAGAATATTCCATTAATACAACTAAAGTTTTCATCTTCTGTAACTTCAATAAGTTTTTCCTCATTAGTTAAATAACCACAGTCTTTTAAATATGAGCCAAATAACATTTTTCTAGATTTTAAATTTTTTAACCAAAGTTGTAAACTTAATTCATTTAAAGCTATTTGTCCTTGTTTTAATAAATCAAACATCATATCTTGATATCTTATTTCACCCATTGATAAAATTTCTTTTTCTTTTCCTTCTTCGTAACCTTTTTCTAGTAAATACCTTTTAATTAAATTTTCTGTCATTATTTTCCTCCATTCCGTAGACAAAAAAAATGTCTAAATACGACAGTTAAATAATTCTATCACATATTTAATTATATGTCAAATTGATAAATAAATGTTAATTCAAATAAAGATAATAATTAAACATTAAAAAACGATTTTTCGATTTTACTCTACTAAATCGTTTATTATTCTAGTTATATTATTACTAATATTTTTATTTAAAATAAATCTTGTAACAAAACCAACCACACCTTGCCACATTATCGGCAAGGTGTGATTCCATTGTTTGTACTTCGTACAATTATTTTATTATTAGCTCATTGCAATTCATATGGTGATTCTGCAGTACCTTCACCTCCAGTGAAGGTTAAGGCTGAAGTCCCTGACTTCAGATAGATAACTGCGCGAACGCCGTAACTGTTCGACGGAATATCGCGGTTGAGGTCGCCATCGTTGTTGACATTACGAACGAAAGACGAACTAGAACGATTCATTGTCCAATAATAACTTGATACAGTTGGATTTTCAATTGTTGCTACATTCACAAATGTTTTGGCACTTGATGTACTTAAATCAATATCATTTCCACTAAACATCTCTCCTATTGTTGGCAATCCAACACTTGTAGACAATGTTTCATATTGAACATCAGTATAATTCGCACCATTTGAATAATCTCCAATATAAAATGTCTTATTTCCTGTATAACGATAATCACTTGATATATTATTAGCAAATGTATTTAGTGGTGTATATATCGTATGACTTGCCGTTATTGTTGCATTACTTCCATATTGACTTGTTGTTGGAAGTAATCCATTTAATACTACTTTGATACTATCACCATCTTTACTTACTACCTTAAAGGTACATTTATTATCTGCTCCACATGCATTATCATCACCACTATATGGCACATTGATATATTCTCCCACTTGAATATCACTAGTATTTGTTGCTTTATTTCCTGCTTCATAATTTGAAGTTAGAGTACCATTACCTCCGGTAATGGTAACGTCAGAAATTTTTATAACTGCGCGGACGCTGATCGCAAACGCCGGACCGTGGTAGCCTATGCTGCCATTGCTGTGGACGTAACGCACGTAAGACGAACTAGAACGATTTCCTAACCCAAATATATCTTTTATATCTAAATATGAATCAGTAGCTCCTGCTCTAGTATATTGTTCTTCATCTAATAAACCAACTTTTTGCGTTGTTGTTATTTCATCAACATCAGTATATATTCCTACATTAAATGTATTATTTACTATATTATTTTGAACACTACTATCTAAACTATTATAAAAATAATCATTTAACCAATTATTAATATAACTGCTTTCATAAGACTCTTCAGTTGTCCATACACTACTTGCTGATTGTATTATTGTTAATGGTTGTTGGGAAATAAGTAGTAATGTATTAGCACTTGTATCAAACTCTAATACTCGCCAATGATGTCCTCCATACCATAAATAATTATTACTTACTTCTTCGTTTGTTCCTTTATAGTAATACAAATTAGGATTACTACTATCTTTTATTAATCCTGTTGTATTATCTTCATTATATTGTTCTAATAGCAATTCAATTAAAGTTGGAGGTATTTCACACACTCCATCATATTCAAAAACATATTGATTATAATTTTCATCATAATAATACCAAACACAACCATTCATAACTTCATCAGTTACTGGATTAATTATTTGTTTATCTAAAAATCCCTTACTTTGAATATCTGATAACATTAAATATTTCTTATCAGATTCACTTGGATAGCCAATATCGTTTTCTACACTATAACGATAAGCTGCCTCTTCTATCGTTTCAATATTTCTTTCTAAAGCTTTTTCTTGACTATTTTTAATTGTATTTTGGACAATCGGAAATGCAATTAAAGCTATTACTGCTAATATAAGTAATATTCCTAATAATTCTACTAATGTAAAGCCTTTTTTCATATCATAAACTCCTATCTATACTATATCAATTCTAACTTAAAACAATTCAAAAGTCAAGTATATAAAAAACCGATAAAAATCGGTTTATTCATAAAATTTAAGTAACTTATTATAAATTCCAGGTTCTATTTTATTTAAACAATTAATTGTCATTTCTAATGATTTTTGATATTCCCCTTTATAAAATAAAATTTCTGAATAAGTTAAACTTTTATTAGTATCATCGATCACACGATAACGATTACCATAAACTATTGCCATTTCTGCAAACATTGCTGTTTTAAGTAGTTCCTTAGTTGCACCATATAATTTTAAAACCAAATCACGAGCAGTATCAACTCTAGTATTTAAAACGCTAATAGTAATAGGTTTCTTTTCCAATTCATCAACAATATCCTTAATTGCACTAGAAGCTTCGTTTAATTGGGTATAGTAATATTGAGGAATAACAGGAAAGTTATATTCACGCATCTTATTTTTAGAATCCTTTAAAATCGATTTAATTTCCTCTAATTGTTGACGAGCTCTTAATTCATCTTCTTTCATACTACCTAAAGCATCTAATGAATTATCTAATCTTTCTTCAATATTATTTAATTTTAAAGATAATCCCTCAATTTCTTTAATCAACTTAGAATAAGCAAAAGTATTATTTCCTGTGTGTTCTTTTAAAATATTATAATCATTATTTAAATTATTTAATTCTGATCTAACTTCATTTAATAAATTAATATCATCATTAGATAAATTATAAACATTTTTAATATCGTCAATTTGACTAAATATGTCATTAACTAAATCATTTATTTTCGTTTTCTTATTAATAAAGGCTTCAACCAATTCATCATAAACTCTTCGATCAGCTTTTTCCTTTTCAAAATCATTAAATAAAGAATCGAAGTAGTCCAATAAAACTTTTAACTCAAATAAATTATCTTCCAAATTTAATACCTTAGTTCTATCCATTATATCATTTAATTTTTTATTAGCTTCATCAATATTATAATCGACATTTAAATAATCTAATGGATATCCATCATTAACCATCTCTTTATACATTATAGATAATTCATCAATTTTTTTAGGAATAATACTAGTTGCCATTAAAACAATTGATGGAACTTCTTCTATTACAATCTGCATATGCTTTAACATTTCGTCAATCGATTTAATTATTTTAGTAACTTCAGTATATTCATTATTTTCCATTGTTATTTCAAAAGCTTCAAATCTTTTAGAAATATTTTCAAATTGTAATAAAATAGAGTTAGCAATCTCTCCATATTCTGCTTTATTATTATTAAATTTGTCATATAATTCGCGATACAATGCTTTAAATTTAATAATTATAGCACGATTTCTTTCTTCACTTGAAGTTATTTCTTTTATTTCATCTAACAATATTTCTGTATTAGTTCTTACCTTATATATTTCCATCTCTAATTTAGCAATCTTAAATACTGTTGACTTATAATCTTGTTGTTTCAAAGAATAATCAGCTTCTAAAATCATATCAGTAATTTTAGGAATTTGATTAGATCTAATATCTTTAAATCTATCTTCCCAGTTGTTTAAATTAGCATCTAATTTATCATTTTTTAAAAATGTTTTGATTTTTGATATTTCTGAACTAATTGGTGTACTATCGATAATATTCTTTTCTACTTCTAATTTATCAAGAACTGTTTTGTATTTTTTATTACGGTTATTTTGAAGCAAATTCAAAACAACGACTATTATAATGACAACAACTATATACAGTCCTACAATTATTAGCATCAAATCCATATCATCACCTACTATCATTCTATCATATTTTTAAACAAATTACGACAAAATTATTATAATTAGAAAAGTTAAGTATATTCCCCATACTAAACCAACAACAAAGCTTAACAATAATGAATCAATAAAAGCAGCTTTATTGCTCTTTTCAAGAACTAAAGTTTTTGGTTTTTCAACTTTCTTAATTGTTTCATCTTGCCTTTCAGTTATTTCTTTAGCAACTCTTTGATCATTTAATTTAGTCATTTGTTCAGGAGTCAACAAATAATTATTCATTAAAAAATCTATTTGTTTAACTGTTAAATCATAAAGATATTGATTAATAAATAATTCAACATCCAAATTATTTTTTCCTTTAATTAATAATTGTGTTACTACCAATTCATCATATGGCGGATAAACTATTTTAGAAGTATCATCATTAGTTTTTTCATCGACACTTTCAGCTTCATCAACTTTTCTAACAGCCAAACCATCATCATTTTTATCAATCGTTAAAATTTGATCATCATCTTGATTATAAAATATTTTATCATGAGCACTTCCTAATATTGTATCGCCACTAGAAGTTGGTTGACTATTAATCAAACTATTTCCTAAGTTATTTTGCATAACTGTACTTTCCATATTCACTTCTTCTTTTTGAAATTTTAAAATATCATTAGCAATAGCTAAAGAGTTTTCTTTACCATCGCCAGATTGAAAAGAAAGTGATTCATTTTGCCTATTTTGAAATTGATCAACAAAATTACGGTTGTCATGACTATCATCCAAAATTCTTACCTTACCATCTTCATCTTTAAATTTAATATAATCTTTATCGCCAATTTCAAAAGTAGTAATTCCCTCTAAATTTAAAGGAGCATTTTTCATAACATCATCAAAATAACTAAGTAATTGAAGAATATTTTTATCGACCAATTCATCCTTAAAATCAAGTTCTTGTATATTTTTTAGTAATTCAGGATGTGTATTAATATAGCGATTAGCCAAAGCCACATCATCCATTAAAGATTTTTTATCTTTATACTTACCATTTTTAATATTATTCTTTAAAGATTGCATAATATAATCAATCAATATATTTTCAGCTTTAGTAGCCTCTTTTATTTCAAACTTCAAATTTAAAGATAATCCTTGAGCCTTACTTAAATCTAAACTAATTACCTCTTCATTATTTTTTAAAATTAAAAATGAACCATTATTTAATTTTATTAATCCAATCGTATCGAAAATATTACCTTTATATATTACTCTACTAGGTAGCATATTATCACCAATACCATTGTAACACATTTTTCGACAAAATACTATAATAAATTTTATTGATTTTAACAAAACTACGTGCTATTATATATAAGAGGTGATACATGAAAAAAATTATTTTTTTATTAAAATCAGTAAAATTATCTAGTCTTAAAACACTATTTGAAGTAACCAAAAAAGTAAAAAAGCAAAGCAATAAGAAGTTTGTTATTTTCGATATATTAAAATGCTCTTTTAAATATGAAGCAGCCTTTTATGATTACTTAGAATTTGAATTTTATCTCCTCAATGATGAACAACGAAAAACATATTTAACAAGTGGAAAAAATAATCAAATTGTTAAAATATTTAATGATAAAAATTATTGGCATATCCTTGACAATAAAAATGAATTTAATAATCATTTTAAAAAATATCTTAAAAGAGATTATTTAAATCCCCATTTCACCAAAGAACAATTAAACATATTTTTAAAAGACAAAAGTAATATAATGGCTAAACCAACAGATGGTGTCGGTGGTGAAGGAATTAAAATTATTAATTCAAAAGATAAAAATATTTATGAAAATTATAACAATTATTTACTCGAAGAAATAATTGTTCAAGATCCAAAACTAGCCGAATTATATGATAAATCTGTCAATTCTATTAGAATGTTTACATTTTTTGATGGAGAAAAAGCATATTTATTACAATCTATTTTAAAAATAGGAAATGGCGGTTACGTTGATAATTTCTCTTCTTATGGCATGTATGCCTTTTTAAACGATAAGGGAACAGTTATAACTCCAGCTATTGACAAAAACGACAATATTTACGGAATCCATCCGATTAGTAAAAAACAAATTCTAAATTTTCAAGTTCCACAATTTGAACAAGCTAAAGAGTTAATTTTAAAAGCCGCTAAAGACCTTCCACAAATTCAATATATTGGTTGGGATGTTGCCATTAGTAATAATGGTCCTTGTATCATAGAAGGTAATAGTTATCCTGGTATTTTTCAAATTAAACCAAGATTTAGTAAAGATAAAATTGGTATTTTACCTAAATATGAAAAAATTATGAAAATAAAGCTCAAATGAAAAAGTAAATTGACCAATTAAAAAAAATAGTGTAATATAATATTATCGAATGACTTAATGCACCAAAAATAATATATAAAATCAAATTATATGTTAAAAAAAGTGGTTTAATTAGTTTTTCAAGCCATGGAGAAAAGAGTCGAACACTATTTTGTGAATGACTAAAAGCACCAATTAAGATGCTAAAATATGAAAGATTAAATGTGCCATTTTACCCATTCGATAATAATAAATAATTGTGCCTAAGGCTTCATTATTTATTATTATCTTTTTAAAAGATTAGGTTTAAGTATAATATCTTGTGGGCTGATATAATAGAAACCTAATTTTTTTAATGTTTCAATTCCAAATTTTTTGACCATCATTTCATACGGTGTTTTCCCATTTTCAATAACTCCTTTCATTAATGAGTAAAACAGCGATATTATTATAGCAAAAAAAGTATTATTTGCAGTTGTGATATTTGAAAGACTAAATAAACCATCGTATATTTTATTGGTGCATTTAAATATTCATTCAAATTTATGAAAATAAATTTACAATAGTTATTGACTTATATTTAAAAGAATAATATAATATTGGTGCATCTAAGCAGCGTTAGTATGAAATTTTTATTAAATTAAACACCCTATTAAATTGGCATATTAACCTTTTAGATTAAAAGAAAGGAGTGAATTTTAGATGGCAAGATATACAGGAAGTATTAATCGCGTATCAAGACGTTTAGGTTTTTCAACTTTAGAAAATGGTAAAGAATTAGCTAAAAGACCTTATGCTCCAGGACAACATGGTAATAAAAGAGCTAAAAAATTATCTAACTATGGTGTACAATTACAAGAAAAACAAAAACTTAGATTTATGTACGGATTGAGTGAAAAACAATTCAAAACAACATTTGAAAAAGCTGGTAAAATGAAAGGTGTTCATGGCGATAACTTATTTAAATTACTAGAAAGTCGTTTAGATAATTTAGTTTATCGTTTAGGTTTTTCAACTACAAGACGTGGTGCTAGACAATTAGTAAATCACGGACATATTACT
>CAMLYN010000039.1 GCA_946491675.1 uncultured Mycoplasmatota bacterium
ATAATGTTTTAGTATCTTTTATAAAATTATAAAAAATCCCCAAATGTGAGTACAAGTAAAATGGAGCGTGAGTTATACACGTTTGGAAATTTTTAATAAGGTTAATTTCTAATATAAGTATATCACTAATTATACATTTTGATTAACAAATTTGTATAATTTTATATAAAACAAACAAAATTAAAATAATCTATGATAAAATAATTATAGAAAGGTAGGAATTTAAATGAATAGAAGAATTTTTTTGATTGATAATAATAGTAAAAAAATGAAGTGGCTATCTACTGCTTGGTATAGAATAGCAATAATTCCCATAATTGATATAATAGTTTTATTAGGTGCTTTTTCAGCAATTTTATTTTTTTTAAATGAATATAAAATTGCAAATTTATATTTAGGAGGAACTAGTTTTGTAACTTATATTTGGGTTGTATTGGCCTATATAGCCGTCAGTGTAATCATCGCGATTTTTGATTTTATTAAGTTTAATTCTTTAAATAATACAATGGTTGTTAAAGAAGATAATAATATTACTATTGTAAAAGGATTAAATAAAATTAAAGGTGCAGCAAGTGCTACAATGGGTTCAATATTCTATAATAACTCGGATACATTGTTAAGTAGTTTGGCATCACTTGGTTTATATTCTATCGGGGCTATTGAAATGCAAAAAAGTTTAACTGAATATGATAATAAGACAATATCAGAAATTAACAAAATTTTAAATGAAAGAAATGATAATTATAAATATACTGATTACAAAAATTGTAAATTAGTAAATGAAACAAAAAATTATTATGAATATGTTGGTGAAAAAAATGGGGTTTCCTCTAAATTTAAAATTCACAAAGTTTATTCAAACATAAATCTTTTGAATAAGGAGGAAAAATAATATGAAAAGAATAGTAATTGAAAAGATATTTATATATATATTATGCTTTTTGTTTTGTTTCGTAACTTCATTAAATCAGGGGACTAGTTCATCAAATGTAGAACAAGAATTTTTAAATGATATAGCATCTACTATGAAAACTTATAATTATGTGGAAACTGAATGTTTAACTTGTGATTTAAAATTTATTCAGGAAGATAATAATATTAAAATTGAATATAATGCTAATATTGATGATGTTAAAATTAAAACAATAGATGCAGAATTCAATTTGAACTATACAAGCAATTTGAACAATATATATTCATTATTAAGCGAATTATATAAAGAAAATATTTCAACATATAGTAGTGAAATACAAAAAATGATAAATGATTATACTACAACAGGAAAAGAACAAATGTGGCAAGATTTAAATAGTAATAGGCAACTTACTTTAAGAATAAATAAAACTACTTCAATTGGAAAAGATTATCAATTATATTATTCAATAACAAATCTTATTAAATAAAAAACATAATTTTGCTTGACTTTATGTCTTGCTAAAATTATTCAAAAAGGCTTTCAAAAGGGAATATTTCCCTTTGCACACCGCTATTGGCAAAGCCAATAGCGTAGTGTGTTACTCTTTTGGATTCAAAAAATTAAAATATAAGAAAAACTATTAATGAAAGGATTATTAATAAAATTATAAAGAATATCAATATACGAGGTTGAAAATTCATTTTTCTTTTTATTGTATTGAATGATTTATTAGTATCCATTAAATAATCTTCTTCAAATTTTTTATCTTTTGGTAGCATTATAGGATCTCTTGTATAGTCAAATAAAAATTTCATATTAAATATAATTTTGTCATAATCAAATAAAAATGAAAAAAAGTGATGCAAATCTCGTTGTTTATGTAAGTCATCTATTATTTCTATAATATAATCTCCTTGTTTAAAATCAATTTTAGGTTCAAGAAAACCATTATTTCTACTATCACGATAAATTCTACTTAATTTCATGATTTTTGCATATATTTTTCTATGCTTACTATATGGTTTTATAAAAAATATTATTGATAATATGGAAATCCCAATACTAGAAGATAAAGATACAAATATATTTTTTAAAATTTCCTCCATTTATATCAGCACTCCTTAAATATATTTTATCATAGTTTTATCTCTCTAAATCCCGAAAACTACTCTCTTTAGTATAAAATTTATCAACATTAGCATAATCAAGTAATTCATCCTCTTTATCAGTATCTATTGCTATATCATAAACATCATCTTTATCAAAATCTTTATTGTCATAATAGTCTTTTATTTCGTTTGTGGTGGCTTCTTTCACTTTGTCATTACCAATTTGTAGTAACTCTCTAAAAAAGTGTTTTATTGCCTTTAAAATGGTTCTTATGTAAGAAACAAGATTATTGTTTTTTTGCTCTAACTTTTGATTTTTAATTATTAAATATTTAACTTCATTTTGGATACTCTCATTTTCTTTTTCAAGATATTTATATGATTTAGCATATTCATCAACTTCATTATAAACTTTTTGTATTTTAGGTTGCATTTCCATAACTTTTTTAGTTTGCTCGATAACCTTATTCATAGAGTTAAAAGTATCTTTTTTTATTTTTACATATTCCTTATCAAAAATAGTTTCCTTGTTAGAACTCATTTTAGTTTCCAATTCTTCCATAGATTTATTTAACTTTTCATTTTTTGAAGTAAGTTCTATATTTAATTTTCTAGTTATCTTTTTGTATTGCTTAATATCTATATGTTCATTATCAGAATTCTTAATGCCACGATCTAAATCATAACCATTATTTATCATTCGTTCATGGTATTTATCTTGTAAAGTAGATAAATAATTTTTATCTTTCATATAGTGCTTTTTAGAAATAGTCCATTTGTCTTTATTACTTCTTTTATCAAACTTCTTAATCAAAGGAACTACTACACAATGTAAGTGTGGTGTTTTTTCATCCAAGTGAATTGTGGCGTTTAATATTTGCCATCTTTCATAACCAATATCTTCATAAACAAAATCCATACAACAATTTGCCCATTTAACTATTTCATCTTTTGTCATATCTTTAAAAAAATCTTTATCACTAGTAAATAGTAATTCATCAGCAACAACACTATTAGAATCATCTAACATTTGATGAAAATTTTTCTTTCTATTTTCTCGCTCGGTCTTTTGTTTTTCATCATGTTGCTTTTTATAGTCTTTTACTAAATTCATATAGGAAGTGTAATAGTCTTTATGAGTAATAGGAATTAAATTTATATTATTATGAGATTTACTTTTATCAATATCAGGATTAGATTTATATGCTTCTTTTGTTCTAGTATTATGAGCACCAATTTGCCCTAAGTCTTTTAATTGGTTAATAGGCTGTACTCTAAATATTGCATAACTCATTCTTGCACCTCAATCTTATCTGCATAAATATAAGTTATAGGTGGTACTGGAACTTCTATTACACCAAAACTATCTACTTTGTTAATTCCTTTTTTATTGATTAAAGGAATGAGTTTTAACGGTTCATTAAATGGATTTTCTCTTGTGTATTTCAAACAAAATTGATGGTCATTATATTTTTCTTTCTTAATTTCTTGATAATCAATCGGATAATTAACTTGTAATCTTTTAATATGACTTTCTACTTCTTTTCTAGTCATTGGAGCACATACTTCAACTTGTATTGTTTCACCATTAACACTAACATTTTGAAATCTATTAATTGCTCCTTTATTAAATAAATTAGCATATTCTTCAATAAATGTTTTTCTAAAATTAATTTGCTTAATTTCTAACTCGTTATTATCTTTCTTAACAACTTCAATAGACTCAATATAACTCATAATTAAATCTTGTTTTTCGCTTATAGATAATTCACTCCATTTAATCTCAAAACTACTTTGATAAAGAGGATTAATTAAACATTTAATACTTTCTAAATCCCTTTTTAGCATAATATCTTCAAAAGTAAAATTATATTGATCTAGTTCTAGTTCTTCTTTTTGTTTTAATTCAATATCTTTAATTCTAGTTTCTAAATATTCTTTATCTTGTTTATATTCTTCCATATCAATTATTTTATTTAAGTATGCATCTTTTAATCTAGTTATTTTATCTTTAAGTGAGTTAATTTCTTTAGATAATAATTCATTCGTATTTTCTACTTTGTGTTTAAGGAGTGGAGCAAAGAACTGTCTAACTGTTATGTCATATTCAATAATAGTAGTAATTTGTTCTATTAAAAGTTCTATTAGTTTATCTTCTCTAATATAAGTTTTACATTCATTACATTGATAATAGATATATTTCTTTTTCTTTCCACCTGGTGCTTTACAAGCCATTATTCTATGACAATGTGGGCATATAATCTTTTGAAAGAAAATATAATCATTCCTTCTAGTATAATTACGAGTATTTTTTCTTGATTGTTCTTGGCAATCTTCCCATAATTTTTTAGATATAATTGGTTCAACTACATTCTCATAAAGTACTGGTGTTCCAGTTCTGCCGCCACTTATAAAATCTCCTTTATAAAGTGGATTAGCGAGTATCTTTTGTATGGTTGTATCATACCATTTTTTATTTAATACTTTTTCTTCATTAAAGATATTAGCAATCTTTTGATAACTATTTCCTTTTAAATATAAATTAAAGATCCTTTCTACTATTTCACTTTCTGCTGGATTAATAATTAACTTTTTATTATCTCTCATAAATCCTAGTGTTTTTCTTACTGGAATGTGTCCATCTTTGATTGCTCCAACCATTCCAAATTTAGTTCTTTCGGAAACTCTTTCTATTTCTAATTGTGATAAGACTGTTAACATTCTTACAAAGAATCTACCGTTAGCAGTAGAAGTATTTATATCATCCATTGCACATTCTAAACTACATTCGTATTTTTCTAATTCAGTAATTAATACTTCTAAATCTCTAACACTTCTAGTTAGTCTATCTAGTTTATAAGCAACTATGACATTAACATTACGATTCTTAACATCTTCTAGCATTTTTTGAAATTGTGGTCTATGTTCCATATCTTTCGCACTTATTCCTGCATCTTCATAAACTCCATAAACATTATAATCTCGAAACTTACATAAATCTTTTAATTTTTCTAATTGTTCTCCTAAAGAATAGCCCTCTCTTGCTTGATCTTCTGTACTTACACGACAATAGATTGCTGCGTTCTTTTTCATATTTTATCAACTCCTTTTCCATAAAAAAGAGGAGTCAAAAGCACTAGCATTAAACTAATACCTTTGACTCCTTAAACAATCGTTATTAATTCTATTACTATATCGTTTATTCCAATGCATAGAATCCCACCAATCTAATAAATGAGAAATACTGCATTTCATTTATTGGTTTTATATTCTATCACTTATTTTTTCTTTGTCAATAGGGTTAGTTTTTATGCTTTTTAATATAAGTTTCTAATTCGTTAAAAGGTATAAATTTTTCTAATGTATTAATATAAACATTCTCACATTTGTTAAAGAATAGATAGGTTATATTATTAATTTCTAACTTATGTGGCTCTATATAAGCAATGTTAGTTTTAGAAATGTGAATAATGTTGCCACTAATAATTTTAGATTTGATATTGAGAAATTTAAGTATGTTTTTAATTCGTTTTTCTAACACCTCATCGATATCTAAATTTTCCTTTATTATCTGCATAACTAATCAACTCCTTTCAAGCATATAAAAAAGGTTAATCGAAATTAACCTTTATATATAAAAGTCGATTAGTTCGACTAATTTCCCTATGGAGCGGATAGAGGGAATCGAACCCTCGCTATCAGGTCGGAAGCATGACATTCTACCACTAAATTATATCCGCATCTGTATTTAATTTTATCATCATAATAGAAATTTTTCAAGTAATGTAGAATAATTTTTTATGTAAAAAAATAAAACTTACGAACCTTTTACAGTCCGTAAGTTATTTTTAATGGAGCGGATACCATACAAGTTACGAACTATGTTCTCTTTCTTAAAATATTATATAGTAATTCCTATATTTTTTCAAGGAAGTATGGGAATTTTTTGTAACTTATTGTATAATAATAACGTATTAAATTAATGGAGGTTATACGGTGTTTATTTACAATTTAGAAGATGTAGCTAAAAAATTAAAAATTGATTTTGAAGGAATAACAAAACAAATTGAGCATAATGGTGTAAAAGGAAGTGCAAGAGAAGATTTATTAAAAGATTATTTAAAAAAGCTATTACCAGAAAAATATTCTATTTCAAGTGGAATAATTATCGATAATAATCAAAAACAAAGTAAACAACAAGATTTTATAATACACGATGCTTTTGATTGCCCAAGTTTTTTTAAGACAGAATCAAACTCGATTTTACCTATTGAAAGTGTTTATGCAACAATTGAAGTTAAATCAACACTTGATTATTCTACATTAGAACAAAGTGTTAAAAATGTAGAAAGTGTAAGAAACCTTATTAAATTACCTAATAGAAATATCATCCGTAATCAATATGATTATGTTTATCCTTTAGGATTTGTATTTGCATATACTTCTACTTGCTCATTAGAACAAATTCAAAAAAAACTATTTGAATTAAATAAGAATATTAATAGTAGACATCAAATTTCTATTATTTGTATTTTGGATAAAGGATTAATCTTTAATGTTCAGAAAAACAATGTAACAGAAGTAACTTTAATTCCAAGTTCTAATACTTTGCTTGGTAGATCGGATAGTGGTTTAGAAAGTACATTATATTCTTTTTACTTATTTTTGTTAGAATATTTGGATAATGTGCATATTCAAGTTCCAAGTTTAATTGAATATGCTAGAAAAAATAATTCATTTAGAGTTTCTATAAATATTCCAAATGAATTAATTCCAGATGATGCAGTCTATAAAGAAGGTGCTATTGAATTAAAATATGGAGATGCTAGAAAAATGTTAAACTTAAACAATAAATATCCAAATTTATTTAATGGTAAGATGACTTACGAAGAATTATTTAATTATTTAAAAGATGATTTTATACCTCTCTGTAAACTTCAAGCTGCAATGGCAAAAGTTAAATTTCATAATAAAATAACTATTTATGGTTATGAATTTACACCAGAAGAATTTGCAAGATTTGAAGAATATTCTAAAAATTATTATCAGAATTCTGATTCAAAAGAAAAATTTGATAATATTGTAAATATTATATATACACAATACAGGAAAGAAGTGGAGGAAAAAGAAAAAATGAAAAGAAATTATTTAATATTACATGGAAGTTTTGGCTCAAATGAAGGTAATTGGTTTCCATGGTTAAAAGAGCAGATAGAAACAAAGGAAAAACAAGTTGTAGTTCCACAAATGCCGGTCGGTATAGGAAATCAAAACTTTGAAAATTGGTCTAATGTATTAAATCAATTAGATATAAATGAAAATACAGTGATTATTGCTCATAGCATAGCTCCTATATTTGTATGTAAATATTTAATAACAAATAAGATAAAAGTTAAGAAATTAATATTCGTATGTGGATTTAACAATTATTTAGGCATTGATTCTGATTTTGATGCTGTTAATGAGCCCATGTTTATTGAAAACTTTACTGATGTTAAAAAATATTGTTCTGATATAGTATGTTATTATTCGGATAATGATCCATACGTTAAATATGATGTGGAAAAGGAATTTGCTGATAAACTTACAAACAAACAATATATTATCAAAAATGGTGGACACATAAATTCAGAAACAGGATACACTAAATTTGAAGAAATTCTAAAGGAGATATAATTTAATGAAAAAAGATATAACTTCCTTTGAAAAAAGAAATAGTGTGAAAAAGAACTATGATTTGATAGCAAAACAATATGGTGAAGATTTTGGAACGTATATTGAAGATTTAGATGCTTATAAAGAATTTGAAAAGCACCTAGTTGAAAATGCTAAAATTTTAGATTTAGGTGCAGGTTCTGGAAGAACATATTCATACTTTAATAAAAGAGGGTATGAATATGTAGGATTAGATTTTTCAGAAAAAATGAGAGATTGTGCATACAAATTACATAGAGAGTTTCCATATATTGTAGATGATATGATGAACGTGAAAAATCACTTTGCTAATAATTCTTTAGATGCTGTTTTTGCTGTTTATTCTTTGTTTCATTTACCCAAAGATGATTTTAAGAAATTATTTACAGATATATATGATATTTTAAAGGTTAATGGTTTATTTCTATTTACATATCAAATAGGACAAGGAGAAGAAATGGTAGATGAACCTTATTTGAATGAAAATGGTAAAAACGTATTATATATGAGTTATCAAACAAATGACGAAATAAAGAATTTACTTGATTCTTTTTCATATTCTGAATTATACAGAAAAGAAAAGATAGAAACTTCTGAATCTGCTATTAATAGTAATGATGTTACTACAGTTTTCGTGTTAGTGAAAAAATCAAGACAATGTAGAAAATAAATCTGCATTGTCTTTTATTTTATATTTGAGGTTGTTTAATTATATTATTGATATTGCTAATTTGTTTTGCAATAAAATTGGAATAATCAGAATATCGAAGAAAGTCCATTTGATTTTTTAGACTAGAAAATCCTTCAGCAATTTTTGATAATGAATTTACTGTTTTTTCTAAATTATTTTTGGTAATATTAGAGCCATAATATTCAGTAATAAGTTTTCTGATAAAATCGGATTGTGATAATTTTATTTTAGACGATTTTTCTTCTAACATTTTCTTTTCTGTTTCGTTTAGATAAACATTAATTTTAATATTCCTTGTTCTCATTTTTAATTTTCCTTTCTAATTTTTAAGGGTATGGGATTCCCCATAAATCGAAAACGTGCGGGAGTAGGTTTTCAGTGCTGGCTAGACAAAAAAATTACTCCCAATTTAGATAAAATATAAAAAGAGGATTAAATTATTTTTATAATTTTTTCCTCTTTTTTTGAATTTATTTATATAAAAATAAATTCATTTAATATAATTTCTTCAGCCATATTTTTGTAATTATTCATAAGTTTTGACCATTCTATATGAT
>CAMLYN010000040.1 GCA_946491675.1 uncultured Mycoplasmatota bacterium
ATCTCTCCAACTCCTTGGCTCACAGAACGACATGGCTACGATCCGACTTTAACTCGATTTAAGCCTAAAAAATCAATTATAGCTAAATAATTATCCTTTTCAGTTAAATCACTCTCAATTATTAAATTTTCAACTTCTTTATTAAATTTAATCCAATAATCAAAATCCCCACTATTTTCTAATAGTAATTCAAATGATAAGTAATAATTATTAATTACTTTATACAACTCTTCTGTTTCATTATGTTCAATTAAATATTTAATAGATCGCATATATAATTTCTTTATATAATCTTCTAAAAAATAATGATCATATATATGTTTATTATTTAATGTTGTCCCAGTTTTTATTCTTAAACTCACTTCATAAAAAGCCGCTTCGAACCAGTTTTTGGGCTCATATTTCATACGATACCATTTACTATCAATTGGAATATAATTTTTAAATGCAGTATATCTCACCATAATTCCAAGAAGATGATTTGTAAATACTGTAATATCATCAGTGGTTTCTTCAGTTATTATTTTTTTTTGCAATTTTTCTATGGTATCTATTAATTGAATTAGTTGATCACTATAAGAACTAAAAACACTATCATTTTTATTTTTTTTAATTGCTGTTTTCAAATGTTCAAATCTAACATTTATTTCTTGATATATTGCTTTTGTCAACATATTTATATCTGAAAATAAAAATACTCTTAATGCTAATTGGAAGTAAACGATAATAATTCTAATCGTAAAAAAAGCTGTCAATAATACTAAAATACAATTTATTTTTATGCTAAATATTAAAAAGAATATTTGAATAATAATTACACACAAAAAATTAATCATTGATTGTAAATATTTACTATTTACATATTCTGTTAAAACAGAAACTGAAACCTTGGAAACTATATTCATGTATTTCGCTGTTATAATTCCAGATAAATTTGCAAGAAACATACCTATTAAAAATCCGCCAACACCTAAACATGCTAATAAATACTGGTAGTAATTATCTGTTATAAATGTTAGTTCGTTTAAAATTGTAGATATTATATCCATTTGTCTAAAATTATTATTAGAGAGCAATATATTTCCTAAATAATTTATAATACAAATAATTAAAAAAATATTTAATGTTTTTTTTATTATTTCGCAAAATATATTCTTATCTATCTTGATAAATCTTATGCAATCTTTGATTTTTAAAATTATATTTTCAATCTTTATTAATATTTTTTCAACAACAGATACTCTTTTAAAATGTAATTTAGCACGATTAAAACTATATTTCTTAAACATATTAATCCCCCAATCAAAAATAGAGCGCATTCCATCATTAAATGAAATGTAACTCTATTATCTTATACAGATTATAACATATTTTATATATATTAATATAGTTCTATAATATAATTCTATTATTAAAATACTTACATTGAGTTGTTATCTTTATATCAATATATTAACCTTTAAAAATTATTCTCTTTTTCATTTTTAATTTTTATGTATACTTTATTATACAATATTATTTTTTTAAAAAAAATTTTAACTTTTTTATATTTTTCATAAGTCTAATATAGATTAATTTTTTATATATTTTTAAAAAAAAAGGTATATTTATTTTTTTTTATGATATAATTATATTGAGAATAGATATTCTCTATACTATTGACATTATATTTTATTTATGTTAATGTATATCATACTCAATGACCAAGAGTTATATGAGTCCTGGAAACGCAACTTTTATCAGTTGCGTTATCCGTTTTATTGCGACATTAAAGTCTCCACTTAGGAGGCTTTTTTATATTTATTATATTCTTTCAAAATCTTGTCTAAATAACCTGGTTCATCAATCAAATAAGAACTAATTATAAACATCTCATTTTTCTTTTTTTCTAAAATTATTATATAGCTATATAATTTATCACTATATAATAATTTAGTTCTTTTTGTATTTTTATATGGTGCAGTCCAAGCTTTTATTTTTGTACAATTACTATCATTACAATCCTTGCATTTTGAATAATTATTAATCATAGGAACAATATAATTAATAAAAAAAGCACGCGGTTCTTTCATTCTAATTTTAATTCCTAATTTTTTTTGAGTTTTTGTTGTCAAATGGAAAAAACCTTGCATACGATTATCTTCAAAAGGTGTGGTAAACACACTTACTTTCATTCCATTTATTTTTAAATCACCGTGATAAATATTTTGTATAAAATATCTATATAATTCATCATCCGTGGTAGAATCTGGTAAGGGAATATTTAAACCGCACTTATTTCTAGTCAATGTCATCTCTTGATCTCCAAATAAATATATTAAATTTTGTATTGCTACAATAAGAAGTTATATCAAAATCATTTTTATATAACTTCTGAATTTCACTAATTATATTCAATTTAACACAATTGTTTCTCAATTTGCGGTAATGATAAGATAATGCCCCAATTAATATATCATTAATTTGAAGAATTGACGATTCATATGACCTAATTGGTTGCACTTTTTTTATAGTTTTCTTGTTTGTATCAGAAATTTTTTTTCTTAAATAACTTAACATTACTTGATGATAGTAATATGAATTAGTATCTTTTATATCAGGATAAATATTATAGGAATGTTCTGGATTAATTATGTATTTTAACATATTATAGTATGCTTTATGATAAAAATCATTCTCTGTTTGATTATACTTCTCATGGTTTAATTTATTTTTATCAATAACAATAACTCTAAATTTCAAATCATCATTATTAAAAAAATAATTTATGATATCCAAATATAACTTTTCTGTTTTTTTATCAACCTTATTCCATTTTAATTCAATATTTCTTGATAAGTTATAATTTTCTTTTAAGTGCTTAATGTATTCATTAATTTTTTTTACTTTAAATTTTGGACAATAAACCGCACCAATTAACATATAATCACTTTTGTTGCTTGCTAAGTGGCAACTTTCATCACAATATATATTATATTCCATTTTATCACCTTTTCTTTGATAGCTATTATATCATATTTTTGCTTATAATACTTGAATAATATCCTAAATAATTTATATTTGTGGTATAATTAAAGTGCTAGAAATGAGGATAATTATTATGGGAAAAACATTTAGTAAATCAGAGCATAAAATTATTGAAATGTTGGAAGCCTGCAAATCTTTTAAGTATAATAATAAAAAATATGATATAAAACTTTTAGGAAAACCTTCATCAAAAGATGGTGAACCTAAAACAGATATATATATTTATGCCGAAAACATTGTTAATGAAAATGATTTTTTAGAATTCAAAATTTCATTTAAACAAAAAAATTATGAATTTTTAGAAAATAAAATTTCAGCCATTCGTGCAGAAGAAATATTTGGTTCACAATGGAAAAATATTATTACAAATTCTATTAATAAAATTAAAGATAAGTTTAATGAAAAAAAATTAATTTACAAAAACAAAAAAGGAAAAACTGAAGCTGGTTCTTTTACTCTGGGTTGGAAATTTGAATTATTAAATGTTAAAAGTGGAAATTTAAGTGAAGAAATAAAATTAAGTAGAAATCAAATGTATGATGTGTTCTCTGGAACAAATCTTGATGATGATAAAAAGAATGCTATAGTTTGTGGACATAGAATTAAAAATTCCGGCATAGCAAACTATATTTTGATTGATGATGAATATTCTTCTGTAGAAGATATGCTATCAAAAATAATTACCATGGATGAATATGTTAAAAATCATAAAAAATTATTTTTTGCATGTAAAGCACTTAATTACAGAAGCTTTAAGCATAAATTTGATGGAAATAGGCCTTTAAGTGTATTTGTTAACTGGACAATTGTAAACAATAAATTAAATGGTAAATTAATTTTTGATGAGCCTCTCTTACATAAAGGAAATGAAATATATAATAATTTATTAAATTGCCTTAAAGAAATTCATGTCGATAATACTAATGATATAAATAGTAATAATGTGGAAGGAAATATTGTATATGAGGAAGAATAATTATAATATAGTTAGTTTTTTTTCTGGTGCTGGTGGAATGGATTTAGGATTTGAAAAAGCCGGATTTAAAATTATCTTTGCAAATGAATTTGATAAAAGTATTTGGGAAACCTATGAAAAAAATCATAAAACACCTTTAGATAAAAGAGATATTCGAACAATAGATATCAATGAAATACCTGATTGTGATGGTATTATTGGTGGACCTCCTTGTCAAAGCTGGAGCGAAGCTGGTATGATGAAAGGTATCGAAGATGATAGAGGACAATTATTTTTTGATTTTATAAGAATGCTAAAAGGAAAACAGCCAAAATTTTTTGTTGCTGAAAACGTTTCAGGTATGTTATCAAAAAGGCATGAGAAAGCAGTACATAATATTATTAAAATGTTTGAAGATGCTGGCTACACTATGAAAATTAAATTACTAAATGCAAATGATTATAATGTTCCACAAGATAGATTACGTGTTTTTTATATTGGATTTAGAAAAGATTTAAAAATTAATTTTGAATTTCCTACTCCCCTTGATTACAAACCAACTTTAAAAGATGCTATATGGGATTTGAGAAATTCAGCTATACCTGCACGTGATAAAAATAAAACAAATGGTGATAAATGCAAATTTATAAATCACGAATATATGACTGGTTCCTTTTCTTCAATTTATATGTCTAGAAATAGAGTTAGATCATGGAATGAACCGTCATTTACTATACAAGCTGGCGGAAGACAAGCACCACTTCATCCTCAAGCACCTAAAATGATTCAAATTGAACAAAATAAAAGAATTTTTGTTCCAGGAAAAGAAAATTTATATAGAAGATTATCAGTACGTGAATGTGCTCGTATTCAATGCTTTCCAGATGATTTTAAGTTTTATTATAATGATTTAGCTACTGCTTACAAAATGATTGGTAATGCTGTACCAGTTAATTTAGCATACCATGTTGCTTTGGCAATCAAAGATGCTTTAGGCAACATAAAAGATGATTAATATCATTGAATCATCTTTTGTATAGGGCTTGGGGTTACCCCATAATAGGAAATGTAACAAAATTTCTTTGTGCTATACATTTCCATTGCTTGCTAACAGATATAAAATTTACTAACTTCTTCCCCGCTGGGTAAAAAGTTAATTTATAATTTTAAAAAATTATCAAAAAAAGCAATAAATTTAACTATATTTTTTTACCATATTTTGGGGTTTTTAACAAATTTTTTTGAAAATTTTTTAGCAAAAAATTTGAAGGTGTTTTTTACCAAACCCTTATAAAATCAAGGCCTAAAGTAAAAAAAAATTGGGAAATTTTTGGACAATTTTTGGATAATTAAAAGAGATTTTTAAGAGATTATTTTGGATATTGATTTATGAAAATGGTATGTTATAATATTGTAAACTAGGAAAATTATGAAATTTGATGACTGGTTTATATATGAGAAGTTTTTGACTTCTCTTTTTTTATTGTAAGAAAGGAGAATATAATGGATAACTTTATTATGATTCCTACAAGTTTAATTACTTTTAAGATGCCTAGAAGTGCAATGTTACTTCTAGGTATTTTATATTCTAATTCTAGACAATTAGGTTATGCTTATGGAACGAATAAATATTATGCTAAACAATTAAGTTGTTCTACTAGGACTATTACTAACCTATTAAAGTATTTAGTAAATAACAATTATATTACTATTGTTAATGGAAATAGTTTTAAAAGAAAAATATATATTAGAAATAATGTTCTAATTACTTAGTAAATAGTTTCTAGGTATATAGAAACAGACTTCTTACATAATAAATAAGTTAAATATATAAATTAAAAATATAATGATAAGATCTTGCAAGATGAGGTCTTTGGGAGGTGTTTATGAAAATTAATGATTATATTTTAGTGCATGGTAAAATAATTAACATTAAAAATAATGTTGATGATAAATATATTTGGTTTGACATAGTAAAAGATGAGTACTTTAAAGATAAGGATGGAAATTTAAAAAATTATCCATCCTTTTTTAGTGCAAGAATATCAAAAACAATTGCGAATAAATATATCCTTGATATGAATATTGAAATTGTTGTAAAAGGTATTCCTAAAGGTTATTTAGATAAAAATGGATATAGACAAAACTATATACATGCTACAGAAATTAATGGTGTAGAAACTAACGAAGATATACTAAATCAAGTTATTAGTTATGATACCGATGGAATAATGTTATGGAATGGAAAAAGATGTGAGTCTATTCCTACTACTAAAGAAGAACAAGTAGAACTTCAGAAAATGATAAACGAAATATGTGGAAAGGATGATGAATAATGAACGCTAAAGAAACATTAGAATTAATTTCTAAACAATGGTGTAATTTGGATGATTTAATGAAATTATCTAATCTTGGAATTAATAATGCTTTCAATTTAAAGAAAAAAATAAAAACACTTTGTGAAGAAAAAGGCTACCTCCTTCCAAAAGGTTTATTACCTATGTGTGAAGTGGTAGCTTATTTAAAAATAAATATTGATTACTTAAAAGAGATGAGTAATAACTAATCGTAAACTAGCAAGACATTTTATTTTGTTATACAATTGGCTCGCATGATTGATTTATTTGTGTGGTCAGTAAAGGAGGATTATATGGCTGTTAAACAAGTAAGTAAAGAAGAAGCAACTAAAGATGGTCGCAGATGGATATTTTATAATTATTTATATTTAAGTGATGGAACTAGAAAAAAATATAAATCTAAAAAGTTTGCGACAAGAAATGAAGCTGTTAAAGCCGAACAAAATTTTATGTCTAAAGTTGAGAAAAAAGAAATTAATGTTACGGACATGACTTTTAAAGATTTATATGAAGAATTTTACGCTTATAAATCAGATAAAGTCAAATCTACAACCATGAGAACATATCGTGAAAGAATTACTTCTTTAAAGATGTTAGAAAAAGTAAAAGTAAGAGATTTTAATATTACTCATTATTTAAAATGGCGAACTATGATTTCAAGTAAACCAGTTGCTGTTAAAACTAAAAATCATTATCATAAGTTTTTAAAAGAAATTCTAAATTATGGAACAAAGTGGCATGACTTTAATTTTACTTCTGTGTATAACAGAATGGAAAAGTTTACTGATCCTAACGCTGTACCAAAAGAAATGGATTACTACACTTATGAAGAATTTAAAAAGTTTATTGCATGTGAAGATGATTTAAAGTTTATTTGTGTATTTGAAATATTATATTATTGTGGTCTTCGTAGAGGAGAACTTAGGGGTCTTACTTGGGATAACATTGATTTTGAAGACAAAACTTTATCTATCGTTAAAAATGTTGTTAATGAAAATGGTGATGGTGGTTATTGGAAAATTACTACTCCTAAAACTCGTACTTCTACTAGAACAATACCAATGCCAGATATTTTAGTTGATCATTTAAAAGAATATAAAAAACAAGTTTCTAAATATTATAACTTTAATCAGAAATGGTTTGTCGTTGGTGATGTTTCTCCCCTGCACCCAGATGTTCTTAGAAAAAGAAAAAATAAAAATGCAAAGAATGCTGGTTTAAAACAAATTAGAATTCATGATTTTAGACATTCTTGTGCATCTTTACTCATTAATAATGGTGCTAATATCATGATTGTTGCTAAATACTTAGGACATGCTAAAATTGATGAAACATTAAATACTTATTCTCACCTATTTAAAAATAAAATGGATGATATTGTTAATATGATGAATCATTTAAAATAGTTATTTACAATAAAAAAAGACTTTTTCAAGTCTTTGGGTACCTAGTTGGGTACCTAAAATATATTTATAAGGTCACAAACCCTTTGATATCAACAAAAAGTGGAGCCTTGCGGCTCCTTCAGGGGGTTTGGTTAGCTACTCACTTTAAAAGCGTAAGCAGCTTGCATAGGCCGGAGTGCCTATGCTATAAAAAGTATACGAAATTTTATGAGTAAAGTCAACTTGAAGAAAACAGTTTTTTGTAATTTTGACACTTTTTAATCAAGACCTTTATTACCGCAAAGTTTTTCAGTTATTTCTTTATTTTCAGGTTCTAAATATTTTTTTGATTTTATAAATTCTTCGGCATCTTCTTTGACTTTAACAAGCATATTATAATCGTTTTTAATGTCGGCTAATTTGAAGTTCATGTCGCCACTTTGTCTTAGACCAAAGATTTCACCACCGCCACGAATTTTAAAGTCTTCTTCACTTATTTTAAAACCGTCATTTGTCTTGGTTAAAACTTCAAGTCTTTTAGTCTCTCTATCACTGATTAGTATGCAGTAAGAGTCTAAGTCATTACGCCCTACTCGTCCTCTTAATTGATGGAGAGCTGAGAGGCCAAAGCGATAACTATCGAAAATGATAATCATCGTCGCTTTAGGAACGTCGACACCGACTTCAATAACGGTCGTACTTATTAATATTTTGGTTTTACCTTCTTTAAAGTCATTCATCACTTGATCTTTTTCGTCATTACTGAGTTTTCCATGCATAAGACCTATTTTGCAGATTTTGCCAAAGGCTTTAGTGAACTTTTCTTCTAATTTGTAAACGTTTTCTAAATCTATTTTGTCACTTTCTTCGATTAATGGAGCGACGATATAGATTTGATGACCTTTTTTGATTTCATCAAGCATCATATATAGAACTTCAGTTATTTGTTTTTCACTTTTTAGATAGGTTTTGACCGGTTTTCGGCCTTTAGGCATGGTTTTAATACTAGTTATATCCATATCACCATAAAGGGTTAAGGCATAGGTCCTGGGGATTGGAGTCGCACTCATGTACAAGATGTCCGGACTTTTTCCTTTACTCCTTAAATTACTTCTTTGGTTTACACCAAACCTGTGCTGCTCATCAGTGATAACTAATCCGAGATTTTGATATGTTACATCTTCACTT
>CAMLYN010000041.1 GCA_946491675.1 uncultured Mycoplasmatota bacterium
TACTCTCTCTTAGTTTAATGATATCATGTTTTACTTATTTAGTACATATTTTTATGACTGTAACCAAAATATTCCTTTTGATTTACATTAATCCTATCATAATTTACTAATAAATATACTATTAATAATCTAATGTTCTATTTTTTTAACAATTAAAGATTCAAGAAAAACTACACAAAATTGCATTCATTTCTTTGTATTGTTGTCTAATTATCTAATATAACTTTTGTTTGGGAAATCTTCATCAATAGCTATAATTTTAACTGACTCCACTATTTAGCAATTTTTTCTTTTTCTGCATGCTCTAAATCTTTATTGTTTTAATATATTAATTTAATTTTTATCCGTCGATTTTGCTAGATAGTTTATCCTATAAATTGTAACGCCACATTTTTAGTAGGATAATTTTTCTATCTTTTTGTAAATTAATTTTATTTTAATTTTTGTATGTAAAAACCTTATTTCTATTTTATCAAAGAAATAAGGTTCAAAACGTCTTAGTCAAAATTTTCTAGTTAAAGTTCGCCTTTATAAAAATAAATTTTTAAGGCTTTTTCTGTGTAGTTTGGTTTAGATAAATCTATGTTTAATAATTTACCAATATTATAAATAAGATATTGCATAGCTATTAGTAAATCGTATTCCCCTAATAAACCATCATATTTACTTTCAATTATTATGTTTTTATCATCTCTCAAATAGTCAAGCAATACCTTTTCATATTTTGTTGTGGTTTTTGTTTTTAAATATATGTTAGTTTTTAATGATAGGTTTTCATAATTTACAAATCTTCCGTGAGAAAAATTTTTCTTTTCATGAATTAAAATATTAAATATTCCAGATTCAATCAAGGTACTTTCTATATATTTACTTGCGGTTATTGTATAATCACCTGTAAAAACATTTAAAACTTTTCCTTTAGTTAATATTTTTCTTAGTTCCTTTTTATTATTATAAAAATAATTATTAAAGTAGTTATTCCAGTAATCTAAACTGTCTTTTATAAATTTATCAATGCTCATCAATTTTTGACTGTCAAAATACAGTTTCAAAAATAAACTGGCGGGTGAAAGCGTTCCCTCAAAAGAAAGAAACCCTCTCTCTTTTGACTTATTATTTCGTGTTCTATAAGTAATAATATTTTCTTTAGGAATATTTGTTTTGGCAGATACTTTATCTGGTTGACCTTTTGTAATAATTATTTTATTTTTATTGTTAATTTCTTTAGTCCCCTCTAGCAAATCATTTGTGGTTCCCGAATAAGAAAGCAAAAAGACTTTATCTACTTTGTTATTATTACGTGACAAAATGTCCCTCGGTAATATGCTAAATGCATTTGTTCCGTAAATATGATTAATTACCCTACTTGCAAAAATACTTGCTGGGAAGGACCCGCCCGTGCCTACAAATAATACTGAATTAAGACCTAAAAAGTCAATTTGCTTTAGCTTGTCATATGCATTGCTTTGAATAGCATTCAATACTCTTGGCTTTAAATTGTTAACATTTAAACTGCACCTTGTAACTTGCTTTCTAATTGCAATTTCAAAATTTTTACAGGTACAATAATTATTTATTTTTTTTATTTTATAAAGAGGAGTGATATGGCTTCTTGCGCCAAATGATTTTACAACTTGTTTTGTTAATTTAGTGGCTTTTTTGAATGTATTTTCAATAAAACCATCATTTATTACGAATTTGTTTTTTATATATTCAACAATAAAGACGGAGAAAAATGCATCTCCAGCTCCAGTCGAATCTTTTTCCTTGGCTGGTGATTCTAAATTTTTGGTTATTTTAAGGTCTTTATAAACAAAGTCAGAGCCTTTTTTTCCACGAGTTACTATTATTAAATTGGGTTTTAACATTTTATAAATATCTTTTAAATCTTTTAAATTAAATCTTTTTTTTAAATATTTTTCTACTCGTTCATTTAGATTAATTATATCGAATTTATTTAATAATTTATTTATAATTTCTTTGTTGCTATAATTATCCAATTCAGAATATTGTCCCAAATCTAACATTTTTCTATTTTGGGTATTATCAATAATCTTTTGATTCATGATATTTAGATTATCAAAGATTAAGATATCCTCCTGTTTTATATTTCTTATTATTTTATCTGGATCAATTTTGCTTGGTTCATACCATTTTTTTTCATTACATATGGGGCACCTTTTTTTGGAATCAAATTTCCAATCTCCATCGCTTTCAAAATATGATACATGAAAACATCGCGTATCTAGATTTTTTATTTTTTTTATATTTTCTGTATTTACTCCAATATCGTTTAAACTTTTTATGGCAATATTTCCTGCCATATCATCTCCACACACACCATATACTGCTGTATTAAATTTCATTTTGGCAATATTTGCAATTATATTATGAGATGTCATGCCACCATTTATTCCAATTAGTTTCCCATTTTTATAATAATAATCTGTAACTAAATCTCCTATACTTATTATTTTCATTCTTTCACCTCTTTTATGATTAATGTCTTGCTAATGTTTTTATTTTTGCAACTTCACTCTTTGTTTTATAGTCGTGATTTTTGTATAAACATTCTAATATTTTTTGACGATTTTTATCAAAGACTCCTAATGAATCTTTATATAAGTCTTTAGGATTTTCATCCCGCCAAGTATATGGACTTTGAAAACATAGTCCATATATATAATTGAAAAAATATTTATAGTCAACTGCCCCATGGTTTTCTAGAAACATTTGATCAACTCTATTCACACTTGGATATCTTACGATTACAATACTATTAACATCAATTCCGATATCATAAAATGTATTTAATGCTAGTTGCATTGTTTTTGCAGTTAATAAATTATCATCAGCAATTATATATTTTTTTTCTCGACTTAATCCATAATTTTGTATTCCTCCATAATTGTTAATGTCAAAATTTCTGATTTCCACTGAATGCTTATTTTTATAACTACTTATATCTTTACAAAATTTTAAAATGCCTATATTTTCATTTTCCTTATTAAGTAGCTTTTGAATAACAGGTAATTCAATTCCTCCGTATGATAGTCCACATATAGCTAAATCATCTGGTTTTTTTATTTTTTTGTTAGCCAAATCCATGGTTATATAATTTTCAGCAAAATTATCTATTTCTCTGTATACTCTAAATTCTTTTGAGTAATCTTTTATGTTGCTTTCTAAAGAAACTTGGAATTTGTGATTTCTTAAACAATCTAAAATTTCAAATAATATCATAAATATTTTTTCTTTATTTAATATGAAATTTTTGTTAAAACTTAGTTCTTCCATCATTTTATCTACATTTAATAAATTGTTGTAATATTTATATAATAATTCATCTTTATCTAGCGTTTCTAAATTTACTAATATGCTTTTATTACAATAATTATAATAAATTATCTGGTTTATGCATATTAAATTCACATTTCTAATATTATCCAGTATTCCTAATATTAATTTTTTATTTTGAATATTATTTAAATTATCTGTCTGTGAAATAGCATTTATTGCTAATATAAAAAATTCCATATAATTATCAAACCATTGTAAAACAATGTCTTTAGTTAATGTTTCTTGATTTATATTTATATCACTTTGGCGATTTGCTAAAAAATAATAGTATGTTTTTGAGCCCCTAAGCAAATAGTTATTGTCATCCCTTAAAGAATACAATAAAATTTTATTTTCTTGTCTATTCCATAATTTTTTTAATGGATTATCATCATCGATTAACTCAAAGTCATACATAGGAATGGTGATACTTCCTGTACTTTGATCATATAAATCATTAATACCATCATACGAATCATAAATATTATTTATGATATCATCATATCTTTTTAATTGTTCCTTTTTCCCAATGTTAATCTTTTTCTCAACATTTGCATATTTTTTCTTATAATCTTTTTCAATTACACTTTCTAAGCAGATTGTTGGTAATAATTTGGCCTGATTTAACAGTTCAATTGTCGCATCAGTTCCTGTTAATATTTGATTATTATTCTTTATTACGGGAAAGCATGCATCATTTCTTTTGCTAGTCTTATATACACTGAATCCTTGTGGGCAATTAAGTAGAGTATAGTCATTACCATTTTCGTTACCACAATCTCCTATCCTAAGCATCGAATTTTGTGGAATGCCAATTATCTTTTCTACTTTTTCTACCGCATATTTCTTTATTGTAGTTCCAATTTGAAGAATATAATTACCTTTATATATGCCTTCTGTTATATTTAAATCATTGTATTGCTGCACATCTATTAGCATTTCTATATTATTTTTTACTGTTTGTCGTTCTTTTAAGTCATCAACTTTAATTCTAATGTTAAATATTTGATTGGTTTTACTATCATACGAATATGTTATTAAACTATTTTTACCGCATAATAAATTCTTATATTGATTTAATAATTTATTTAGACTTTCAAGCCCTTTTAAACTGGATTCTGAAACCAAATATTCACTAATATCAAATAATCTGTTTGAATTAGCACTTGTTTTAAAAAGGCGCGCTCCATCATTTATTAAAATATATAACCTTGACATCTGATTTATACTAATATTATACTTTTCAATCATTATAGGAACTACATCATTTACAAAATCTTTTAGCCCAGTTTCTCCTCGACCCGTTATAAAAACTATAGGTATTTTTCTATCTAATAATTCTATTAATTTTTTGATAACTCTTTCATCAATTTCTTTTGAATTATTTTTGGTCAAAGTTCCATCAATATCTAAACATATAGCCGTATACTTTTGTCCTAAAGATTTATGATAATTTTTTAATAATGTTTTATCTATTTCCATATATACCTCCATAATTAATTTTTCTTTTTAGCTTTTATATGAAATAATAAATATTACCTAATATTATAATCAACTATTTCAGATAAAGAAAAATGTCTTATAGCACCCCTTAATTTACAAAATGCAGTTACATATATAATATTTTCAAATTGAAACACGCTAATTGGAATAATTTCTCTTTTTGTAATTTCACCGTTTGCTCCTAAATAACTTATAATAATTCTTTTTTTATTTTTTATACAATCATTAAGTACTTTCAATTTTTCATCATTTTCATGCACAGTTAAATTTAAGGTTTTATATTCTGATATTACTTTATTTATATTATAAATTGAATGCAGTTTTCTATTTAATAGATTGTATTTTTTTTCTAAATCGGCATTACACATATTTGTAAGTTCTTCTTTAACTCTATCTAAAACCTCTAAATCATATTTATTAAAAAAATTTATATTAATAGAACTATTCTTATTTATAAAATATCCTCCGCCTGGGCCCTTAAATGATTCAATTGGATATCCAGATAACTCCAATTGTTCTTTATAATATCTTACCATTCTTTCGGTAACTCCAAGTTCTTTACTTAATTCGTTAACTGAATAAACACGCCCGCTATTTAACAATTCTAACATTAGGAAACAATTAGTTATTTTACTCATAAAAATATTCCTCCATATGTAATATTTACTAAATTATATCACATATAGAGGAAATATTGTGTCTTTATTCTTCTTTTAAATAATATTCTAAAATTGTTTGATCTCTTAATATGATGAATCTACTATGATAAACATTTTCGTATTTTGATTCTTGTATATTGTTCATAGATTTTTTTATTAATTCTAATGCTTTATTTGGTATAACCCAAATTAATTGAGCGCCTTCTTCTTTTTCTCTTTTAGTAAGATTCAATCTTTTTTTGTCTTCTGTAACACGCCCTACATATAAGTAAGATGTTTGTGTAAAATTATCAAGCGTTTTGTTTTCTATAATTGTTCCTAGTTCTTTTTCGATTGTTACTACACAACCGGTTTCCTCTAGAACTTCTCGTTTAAAAGCATCTTTTGGGTCTTCGTTTTCATCAATTCCACCACCAGGTAATTTATATTCATTCATATTACTTTTAAATAATAATGCAATTTTCCCGTCGTTTCTTTTTACAATACCCCTTGCACCTTTTCGCGTTCTTGGATTATTAAGCTTTACACTTTTTAATCCAAAATCTTCATCAGTTATAGTTTTAATACAATTCATTTAATTTTCCTCCTTTGGTATCTTTATTGTTTCAATTTTTTCCATATGATTGTATTTGTTATAGATTATTTTAGAACAGCTATATAATATTTCTATTGCAAGCTGTTCATTTTCTATATCTCCAACGTTATCATCCTTATAGAAGTAATTGTCTAGAAATTCTTCTCTACTTTTTTCATTATATCCTATAAAATTATTATTTTGAATATTTTTATCATATAAATCTTTTAATTTTATTTTTTCATGTACTTTACCCCCTATTATATCTACATTTCTATATATATCGATATCAAAATGTTCTAATCCTCCTGGTTCTGTTTCCTCTTTTGAATTTGTTCTATCTTTTATTTCTTTTGATTGATAGCTTTGTATTTGTATTGTTAGTAGTGGCCCAACATTTATTGTTACTCTTTCATGTCTTACTCGTCCGTTTTTCTTATAATAATCTCTTGATTTAAACCATCCACGTCTCGAAAAACCATAATGTAGCAAATTTAGATTCGCTGTTGTTATTAATGACTTATTAAAATTGTAAAAATTTAATTGCCCATAAAAGTTTTTCTCACCATAGCGTTCAAAAATTGTAGTATCTAATACTTGATATACTTTTACATTTTTACTTTCTGGAAATATATTGAAATAGTCATTTTTATTGAATACATCTTTTTCGTCATTTGGTGTGAAGATATTTCCATAAATTTTTCCCGTTTTTATTTTTTTAATTTCATCTGTTAAATCATTTATTTTTATTAATTCACTTAACAGATCTATAAAATGGAATCCACTATGATACAACTTGCCATATCCATACTTATAAGGATGATTTTCTTTATTTAAATCATGTGGCATTTCCCAATTACCATCACAATGATATATATCTATATATGTTATTGGTATATTATATTTTATAACAATTTCTTTTAAGAGATCTTTTACATATTTATATCCTCTATGGTATAAGCGTTGACACATTATCTTACATTTGCAAGAGTTATTCCTATGTAGTTTTAGTAAATTATAATATTGGTTTCTTACTAAATTTATATTTTCTAATTTATCCATGCCTTTTACTACTGTTATAGGCTTGTCACTTAAAATATTAATATTGTTTTTTAAAGCAAATGTTAAATACATATTATGTCCTTTTGGTTCTGTAGATGAAATTATGTGAGTAATATTATTCTTATTACATATAAATTCGAGTTCTCTTTCATAGCGTAATGGTAATTCTAATGAATCCGCATATTCGTCTGGAAGCGTCCAAATAAATACATTTTTAAATCCTTCTTCTTCTAAATATTTTTTTGCCTCATCCCCATGACTTTTTAATTCTATTAGTATTTTAAAGTTAATATCATGTTCTTTTAAATATTTTAAATATATTCTTTTGGCATGTGGTCCTAAACCAATTAGAGCAACGTTTATATTCAATGTATCACCTTCTTAATATTTTTACACACTCTGTTGCTATTTCTTTTTCTTCGTCATCTGGAATGACATATATTGGTATGCTTTTATTTGTGCTAATAATTGCTTCTGAATCAAATACTTTGTTATTTTTCTCTTTATCAATAATTATATTAAAATGTTCTAAGTCACTTAAAAATAATTCTCTTTGTTCTTTATTTTTGGTTCCCATACCTCCTGTTAAAATAATAGAATCTGGTTCATTAATAGACATCATTCCAAGTAAATTTTTTTTAAAGTCATTATTTGCCATTTTTCTTAATATAATAGCTTTTGGGTTACCTTTTAAACTTTCTTCAACTATTTTCTTTGCATCGGTTTCTCCTGTTATGCCATAATAACCACTTTCTTCATTTAGTTCTTTTTCAATCTGTTCTACTGAGATATTGCAATTTTTTATTAGGTATAAAATTATGCTTGGATCTATGTTCCCAGATCTGCTAGCCATTATCAATCCAGCAAGTGGTGTAAATCCCATTGTTGTATCAAAACTTTTTCCATTCTTTATATTACACATTGAACATCCACCACCAAGATGACAAATAATTGTATTTATTGAATCTTTATTTATTTGTTTTATTTCAGTATATCTTTTTAATACCGAACTATATGATATACCATGTGCCCCATATTTTCTAACTCCATATTTTGTATAATAATGTATTGGTATAGCGTATAATTGATTTTCAATTGGAATTGTTTGATGAAACGCAGTGTCAAAAACAGCGACGTTAATACTATTTTTGTATAATAATTTGCATAATTTAATTGTTTCAAGAGTTCTTGGGCCGTGTAATGGCATTAATGGAATAAGTTGTTCTATTTTATTTTCAATGTCATTTGTAATTATAGTGCTATTTTTAAAAAAATTGCCACCATGTACAACTCTATGACCAATCGCTGCTATTTCATCAATTGAATCTATTACTCCAGTTGCATCGTTTAAAATCAATTTATTTGTTAATGATAGAGCATCAAATACGTTCGAAACATTATAATCAAATTTTATTTTTCCATTTAAATTATCATATATGCAATAGCTATTTTCAGTTGATAAATTTTCCATTTTGCCTGAAGCTATTAAATCCAATCGATTAATATCATATAATTTAAATCTAAACGATGTACTTCCTATATTTAATACTAATATTTTCATATATTGACTCCTTTCTAAAATAAATATACAAAAAATATAGGAAATAATTTTGATTTAATATTTATATGAAGGAAATATTTTGCTTTTTTATAAAATAAAAGAAACTCTTAATAGAGCTTCTAGATTTTTAAGTGTTTGC
>CAMLYN010000042.1 GCA_946491675.1 uncultured Mycoplasmatota bacterium
TGCTATGTAATTAACTAAATCTTGTTTTGACATTTGTATACCTCCTATTGTTTTTACATAAGCTATCTTGCTTACAATTAAAGAATACCATTTTTTTTAGTTAAATGCAATATATTTTAGCTTATTTTTTTATTTTTTTAATTTTTATTGGCATTTCTTCCCTTTTAGTTTCTTGAATGTTAATAATTGTTTTGATTTTTAAAGCATAATTTTTTAAATTTTGCTGATCTAAATTAATACCAATACTAGGAAAAGCTAAACTAAAATCTAAACTTGAAAAATCTTGTCTTGTTTCTAGAGTGACTAATAGACTTAAATGTATATAATCTCTTAAATGATTTCCTAACGTTTTAGAACTAGATAAATCATAATTAAATAAAGCCATCAACAAAGAAATCAAACATATATTTATCATACTATCAGTTATTTCTAAATACTTTTTCAACTCTTCATTAATTATAATAATGTAATATAAAAAAACGTCTAATTGACGTTTATAAAACAATAGTAAACAAATTACCAGATCCTTTATTAACTAATTTAGTTAAAGTTTGTTGTAATTTATAACGAGCATTTTCTGGAGTTAATGACAATTTAGCTTGGATTCCTTCTTTAACTATTATATCTAAACTACGACCAAATATTTCACTTTTCCAAATATTAGCTGGATTAACATCATAATCTTTCATTAAATAATTAATTAATTCTTTACTTTGAATTTCACTACCAATAATTGGTTCAAATGTCGATTCAACGTCAACTCTAAACATGTGCCTTAGGACTATGAAAATGCTGTGATTTGGGATTTATATAATCGGCTTCTATTTCCTTGCCGATTTTCAAATAAATCTTTAACTTAACACTCTTTTTATCATCGCTACTATAAACTACTATTTCATCTAATAAATCAAATAATACTTCATCGCTAGGACACTTAATCTCATCTTCTAATAAAGCCTCTAATTTCATTATTTCTTCTTCCATATTATTAGCCTTAATTTGCTCATTTTTTATTTCTTCAATTTCTTTTTCTAATTCGCTAATCTTAACATTGCAAATATCATTTCTTTGCTTAAACTCTTTATCACTAATAATATCATTTACATTATGGCTTAGCAATTTATCCTTTTCTTTATTAACTTTAGCAATATCGCTTTCTTTCTTCGCAATTTCCTTATCAAAATCTCTTAAACTAATATTTTCTCTATATAATTTTGTAAGGTTATATACTATTGACTTCTTATTACTAATAAAATCTATTAACTGCTCCCTTAATATTTTAAACAATTCTTTTTCATATAAGACTGGGGTCTTACATTTATCATCTTTCGTTCTATTATTATGGGGGCATAACCATACTACCTCATCATCTTTTGTCTTATAAGCATATACTTTTCTATGGAAACTTCTATTATGCTCTGCGCATCTTATTTTTGCTGAAAATGGATATCTATTTTGATAAACTTTTTTATCTACACCACTTACTTTATCTTTTCGCTTATTATATATCTTTTGAGCCAATTCCCATATTTCTTCGCTTACTATTGGGGGAACTGTCTCATTATCTTTATACATAACCCAATCTTCTTCATCTTTTTTTACTATTGTCTTTAATTTATAATCAACTACTGTCGACTTATTTCCACAATAATAACCTTTATATTTTGGATTTCTAATAATATACGAAATTGTTGTATAAGCTAATTCATTACCATTTCTATTCTTATAACCCTCTTTATATAAAATTCTTGCTATTGAATGAAATCCATACTTACCACTCACATACAACTCAAATATTCTTTTAACCATTTTGGCTTCTTCTTCATTGATAACTAACTTACCATCTTTTTTCTCATAACCCCATATATCATTATTACCCAAAACTCTACCATTTTTTATTGACCTTTGATACCCAAACTTAACTCTTTCTGATAACTTTCTAATTTCATCTTGGGCTAATGAAGCCATTATTGTAAGCCTTAATTCCGAATCGGGGAGTAATGTATTTATATTATCTGACAAAAAGAATACACCAATTCCATCTGCTAATAACTCCCTTGTATTTTTAATACTATCTAATGTATCCCTTGCAAATCTTGACACTTCTTTTGTCAATATCAAATCAAACTTTTTATTTTTCGCATCCTTTATCATTCTATTAAAACTATCTCTTTTTTCTGTTGAACTTCCACTAATACCCTCATCTATATAGCCATCTACAAATATCCAATTTTTATTTCCTTTTATTAAATCTTCAAAATGACCAACTTGATTATCTAATGAATTCAACTGCTCATACTTATCTGTTGACACCCTTGCATAATATGTAACCCTTAATGGCAAATCATATATGCTTTTAGACTTTAATTCCTCTCTAATTTTATATAAATCCATTTCTACCACCTAAACTTCCATTATGCTTTCCCAAGGCTTCATCTTATCTAAAATTATATTTTCTACTTTCTCATACAATTCTTTTGATATGCTGCCATTTTTATATAATCTTCTATTCATATTCAATTCTAATTTAAAATTGCATATAACACTTCTAAATAATCCAAAATCGCTATATTCTTTTAAATTTTCATTTTCATATAATACTTCTTCATTGCCATACTCATCTACATAACTATCTTTTATGCTATTACCATTTTTATCAACTTCCATAATATGCATACTATTCCCACCTTTCTTTATTACATTTAATCATATTCTTTATTAACAAATAATATAATATTTTTTCTTCTACAAAATGCATAAATAATTTATTTTTGCTAATAATAATAAATTATCTTTTTTCTCCCTCTATATATATTATACTTAAAAAAATTAGCCAAAATCACTTTTACCCTTATTTTTCTTCAATTTTTAACAATTTTTTATCTTTTTAGCAAATTATAAAAACTATTGGGCTTTAAACCTAATATTTCCATAGCCTCTTTACTTTTCAATTCTTTATTTTTCCATTTATTAACTACCATATCAAAATTACTTGGCTTTTCTATTCTGGGTCTACCAAACTTAATACCTTTATTTTTAGCATTCTCAATTCCTTCTTTCTGCCTTTGCTTTATAAAACTTCTTTCTTGCTCTGCGACATAACTTAATATTTGCAAAACTAAATCACTAATAAATGTTCCTAATAAATCTTTATTATTTCTTGTATCTAATAATGGCATATCAATAACTACAATATCAGCCTTAATATTTTTTGTTATATCTTTCCACTCTTCAATTATCATATTATAATTTCTTCCAAGCCTATCAATGCTTTTAATTACCAATAAATCATTTTCTCTTAACACATTTTTTAATACATTATAATTACTTCTATCAAAATCTTTTCCACTTTGCTTATCAATATAAATATCTCTTTCATCAATTTTATATTCTTTAAAGGCTAATAACTGCCTTTCAATATTTTGATCTTTACTACTAACTCTACCATAGCCAAATACTTTACTTTTCACTTCAAAAACCTACCTAACTAAATATCTTTTACATTCCTCATACAATTCACATCTTACTAATTCACTAAAATAATTCAAATTAGCATTTATTCCTTGCTCCCTTAATTCACATATATAATTTATACAAGCAATAAAATAGGGGAATCTTTCCTTATTTTCTTCTATTCCAACCAACAAAACATCTTCAAAATCATTACATAAATTAGCAACAACCATTTTTGCAATATCTTCTTTCACTTTATGACACCTCCTTACCATAAAATATATAATATATGACTTTCAAAAAAAATACGAGCCGTTCATTTAAAAATGCTGTAAAACTTTATAAATCTTTATAAAAGCAATAACCAACTTTTAACAATACAAAAAAAGACCTAATTCATAATTAAATTAAATCTTTATAAACTTATACTATTATAAACTTCATATTATTCATTAGGACTATACTTATAATTACCATTTATTCCTCACAAATTTCAATAAAAAAGGATAGCTCAATATAATTTATACTAAATTACCTAAACTACCTTAAACTTACTAATATGCTACTATTTTTACTGACTACTCAATTCATTTTAATACATATCATTTTCAAACACATTATTTTATAGCATTATAATAGGCATTGCTTAATTTCAATAAATAATCTTTTTTAACTATACTATTTAACCATTTGATAGGCAAATTACCATAATATATACCACTTAAACCACCAACTAATGCTCCAATAGTATCACTATCATTTCCTAAATTGATGGCTTCAATGACACATTTATCATAACTATTATTATTTATAAAACACCATATAACTGCCTCTAATGTATCAACAACAAACCCCATACTACTAATACTATCTACATCTAATTTACTAATATCGTTATTTAATAATCGGTCATAATACTTTATATTTTCCAAACTAAAATACTTTCTATAATTATATTTTCTTATATTACTATAAGCATTTTCTTTTTCTTCGCCACTTAATAACTCTATCACTAACAACACATATATAAAACAACCTAATATACTTATTTCATGGCTATGAGTAAATGATGATATATCTTTTACTAAATTATATATTTCATCATCATTTAATTGTTTATAATAGCAATAGTAAGCAATAGGCAATATTCGCATTAAACTACCATTACCATTATAATTAAAACCTTTCATACCACAGTCAGTTATCTTTTCATATCTTTTATTATGATAATTGCCTAAAGCAAAAAATGTTGCTCTGCCAATGCCAAATGCTTTATCTATGGCAATAAAATCTTTATTTGAAACCCATAAAATAAAATTATCCATAATACTCTTATAATTTATTTTGCCTTTATTATCTATAATTGCTTTCATTGTAGCAATAACCATACTACTATCATCAGACCAAACACCTTTTGCACCAACTCTATCACTACTAATCATATCAACGACCTTACTATTTTTAAATAATTCTCTTTTTTTAAATTCTAATGGAACCCCCATAGCATCACCTATAATAAAACCCATTATTCCATTTTTTAATTTATTAAAATCACTCATCATTACCACCTAATTATATTATATATTAAATACTTACTTATTTCGCCTTTATTTCAATAAAAAAGGGTAACTCAATATAATTTATACTAAACTACATTAAATTACCTTAAACTTACTATAAATGCTAATTTTTACTTTATATACTCAACACCATCAATAATCAATGACACAACATTTTTATTTTTATCATATTTTATTTGGAACTCACTTCTTAACTTAGCACCAAAACTATTTTCACTATCTACATAGGCTTGCACTATAACAATTCCATTATCTTTACCAAACTTCCAATTATTTATGCTAGGGAACTTTGCTGTACTTGGGGCTTTTAATAATGACTTAATTCTTTCTTGGGCATCAATATTATACTCATTTTTCTCATCCCAACTGATTAAATAATCATTAAAATTCAACAATACCTTGCCATCCCTATAAAAATCTTTATCCGCCCATCTTATACATATAATTTTATTATCACTACTAACATATAAAATTATATTATTATTTTGACTAAAACTGGCTTTAACTCTATAACCTTTAGACCCAGCACCCTCATATTCATCTAATGCTTCATCTGCCTCTATACTATCAATTTCATCAATGCCAATGCTTTTAAAAATATTCTCCATTGATATTGCTTCTTCATTATTAACATTTAAACTACTTTTAATTTCTTTTACCATTTTTGAACTATTATCTACTGGCTCAACTTTTCCACCTGTCGCTATCATTGCAATTGCTACTGCTAAAAATATAAAACCAACTGCACCACCAAATATAATAGCAAATATTTTACCAACACTTTTTTCTTTTGGCTTATCAACTTTTGGCTCCTTAATATTGCTTTCTTTCTTTACATATTTTTCTTTTTTACCCTTATTCTTAATAGCCTTAACTATAAAATAAATAGGCAATACTATAACCGCAACCCCTAACAACAAATAAAATAAATCTTCCATATATACACCTCACTATACATAATTATATATTATTTTAGCAAAATATACAATACTAATTATATAAATATAACTAATATTACTATCACTAACATCTAATATCTTTAAAATTATATATAGAGGAGGGGACTATGCAAAATAACTTTAAAACAATAAGGCAAAAGCGTGGGGAACTACAAATTAAAGTCGCTATGGCTTTAAATACTACCCAAGAATCTATATCATCTTATGAAACTGGCAGGATTTTCCCAAGCCCTGATATGCTTATTAAACTTGCTGACTACTACAATACTTCTATTGACTATCTATTATGCAGAACTAAATACGACTTACCTATAAATGACATCAAGCCTAATAATATTTCTGATACTGACTTTATGCTACTAAATAAAATTAACAAATTATCTACTATTAACAAAGCCAAAGCGGAAGCCTATATCGATGGCTTAAATAATAACTAACTACTTCAAGGCTATATATCATTACTATATATATCCTTTTTATTTTACCTTATTCTACACCACCACTTCTAAATAAATCATATTATAATTTATTATCTAAATAATATCTTTCTAAAACTATTCTTATCTTTACTTTCTTACTCATCTAATATATTTATATATATTATCCTAATACCAAAATAATATAAATTATATGATACTTAATATCTTACTTCCTATTCGCATTTTTCCCTTTTAAAATGGGCTATCTTCTTCCTTTCGCTTACGACTTATGCTCAAATCTTTCTGACCTTTATTATAATTTTCTGCAATTTTACTAAATCTTACTTGTTCCATAAACTCCTTTTGCATTTTCTCATCATCTTCCTTACTCAATTCTAAAAAATAATCTCTTATATCTATAAACTTACTTTCTATCTTTTCTAATCGCTTTAAATATTTTTCATCACTCATAGGCTTAGCTTTATGCTCTCTAATTAACTTTATCTTCGCACTCTTCATTTTTAAATATTCATAATAATACTGCTTTAAACTATACTTCAAATCTTCTTCGCCACTATAATTACAATGGCAAAATTTCACTTCTTCACTTTGCCATATAAAATAATCAGCCATTTTTACATTACATTTTTTCTTATATACTTCTTTTTTACCTAAATCTTCTAAATCAAACTCCTTTACTATATGCTCATTTTCTATATTCTTCCAATTCTTATCTATATAGGCTTTAATCGCATTTCTAGCCGCATAACTTGGCTTACTAACTATTATTATATGCAAATGCCAATCAACATAATAATCGCCTTTATACCAACCATTAGCCATAACATTATTTATATTAACTATCTTTTTAGGGCGACCTCTTTTTCCGCTTACTTCATATCTTATACTACTTACTTCTTTTTTTAATCTACTTATACCTATAATTGCTGACGCTTGCCAACCTTTTCTTTTACACAAATCATCTATAAACTGCTTTAATCTTTTCGCATATTTCATTGCTTCTTCTTTATCTTTAAACTTTTTATTTATATCAATTGTCCCAATTCCTAATTTCTTCTTTGACATACAACAACAACCTTTCATCTGCTCCTATATATATTATACTTAAAAAATATACCTAAAAACTCAAATACAATAAAAAAAAACAACTATTTTATTAAAATAATTGCCTATACTATATTTAAACTAACATAACTTTCCACTTCATAAACAAACTCAAATGGCTTTCTACTTCTCGCATTAACCCATCTATCAAACTTAGCCACTGCATTTTTATAGTTGTTATGTGGATTGAAGGAGCAACAGCTTTTAATTTAATTCCATAACGACTGCCTTGTTTAATTATTTCTGGTGTTTCTAATTTCATATCATTTAAAGTTGGGCTTGCCACGCCATAACCAGTTGTTTTGACCATTTTTAAAGCTATTTTGATTTGATCATATTCTTGTTTAGCTTCGTTATAGTCTTGAAATAACATTAATAAATCTGCTCGATTAGTTACATCCACACCAATAATATCTTTCAAAATTTGATTATATAAAGTGTTAGGTGATTGTAAAGTTAATGTAATCTCACCAGTTGAAGTATCAACATTAGATAAATAAGATTTACTAATATATTCACAATCATTAAAATGACTTGTTATATGTTCAATATCTCTTATTTTTTCTACTTCAATAACACTTTCTTTTATTTTATCCATGTATATTTGTTTTAACCAATGATCATGATTTAAACAAGCTATCCACTCTGGCATTTCAATTTTAACTTCTACTACTGGGAATTCATATAAAGCTTCTTTTAAAATATTATAAATATCTCTTTCTGTCATATTCTCTACACTAATTGGTAAGACTGGTACACCATAGCTTTCTCTTAAACTATCGGCTAAATTTTCTGTTTCTGGCAGCATCGGATGTACTGAGTTTAAAATAACAATAAAAGGCTTACCGATTTCTTTTAATTCACTAACTACCCTTTGTTCAGCTTCAACATAGCTATTTCTATTTATTTCACCAATTGAGCCATCAGTAGTTACAACAATACCAATACTTGAATGATCTTTAATTACTTTTTCTGTTCCTATTTCAGCAGCTTCAATGAAAGGTATTTCCTCATCATACCAGGGAGAACCTTTAAAGTGATACCAAAAAATTAAAAATATACGTTACTTT
>CAMLYN010000043.1 GCA_946491675.1 uncultured Mycoplasmatota bacterium
AGTCAATATACAAATTACACACACACGGAATATTTATTAAATATTTTTAATAAAAACTAAAGATTTTACTCTTTAGCTTTATCAATAACAAATAACAAATCAATTAAATAATAAATAAAATGTTTTTCTAGATTAGTTGTTTTTAAAGTAATAACTAAATTACCACCTATCATACCAAATTTAAAATCATGACTTATATTTAAAGTATCTAAAAATAACTTTTCACCATCTATTTTAGAAGTAATTTCTTTATCTAACATTATTTCCACACTATTATTAGTTTGCTTAACTTTTCTAATCTTAAGTTTATTAGCTAAAGACTCAAACCATTCTTCATACATATAAATTAATAATTTATCTGATATTTTACCAAATCGATCTTCTAATTCTTTTTGAACAGATATTAGTTTATCATAACTATCAATTTCATTAATTTTCTTATGGATTTCAATTTTTAATTCTTCTTCTTTTACATAATTATCATCAATATAGGTATCTACTTCAATTAATGGTTGAGTATCTTCTTCTTTCTCTACTTCAATACCTTTTAATTTATCAATTTCTTGTTTAAGTAATTCAGTAAATAATTCAATCCCAACACTATCAACAAAACCAGCTTGTTCACTACCTAAAAAGTCACCTGCACCTCTTAGTGATAAATCACGCATCGCAATTGATAAACCACTACCTAATTCTGTAAATTCTTTAATTGCATTTAATCTTTTATGTGCTATTTCAGATAAGATTTTACTATTATCATACATTAAATAACAATAAGCAATTTTATTAGTTCGACCAACGCGACCTCTTAATTGATATAATTGCGATAAACCAAATTTATCAGCATCAATCACAATTAAAGTATTAGCATTAGGTATATCGATTCCTGTTTCAATAATTGTTGTACATAATAAAACATCAAATTCTTTATTAATAAATTTAAGCATAATATCTTCTAATTCTAATTTATTCATTCTTCCATGAGCACAAATAATTTTCGCATCAGGTACTAAAGATGAAATCTCTTCTAATTTACTATTCATATTATCAATCCGATTATATAGTAAAAATACTTGACCATTACGTGATAATTCTTTATAAATAGCATCTTTAATTAATTTTTTATTATAAGAAACAACATAAGTTTGAACAGGATAACGATTACTAGGCGGTGTTTCAATCGTTGATAAACCACGAATCCCTGATAATGACATTTGTAAAGTTCTAGGTATTGGTGTAGCTGATAAAGTTAAAACATCAATATTATTTTTTAATTTTTTTATCTTTTCTTTATGAGTAACTCCAAAACGTTGTTCTTCATCAATAATCAATAATCCTAAGTCTTTATAAATTATATCATCGTTAAGCAATTTATGTGTACCTATTACAAAATCTACTTTACCTTCTTTTGTTTCTTCCACTATTTCTTTAAATTTTTTATTTGTCATAAACCGATTAACTAATCTAATATTAACCGGAAATGATTTAAAGCGTTCTAAAGCATTTAAATAATGTTGATTGGATAAAATAGTCGTTGGACAAAGTAGTGCTACTTGTTTGCCCGATAAAATTGCTTTAAAAGCTGCTCTAAAAGCAATTTCTGTTTTTCCATATCCAACATCACCACATAACAATCGATCCATCGGATGAGGACTTTCCATATCTTTTTTTATCTCTTCCCAGACTTTTAATTGATCAGGAGTTTCTTCATAAGGAAATTCTTTATCAAATTGAATCTGATTTTCATCATCAGCATTAAATTTAAAACCAAGCTTTAATTCTCTTAAAGCAAATAATTTAAGCAATTCATTAGCAATATCCCTAGCTTTAGCTTTAGCTCTTAATTTAACTTTAGTCCATTCTGTTGTTCCTAATTTATTTAATTTCGGTTCATAACCTTCTTTGGAACTATATTTACTAATCATTTCGATTTTTTCAACAGGAATATATAGTTTATCGCCACCTTTATATTCAAGTTGTAAATAGTCTTTATTTAAACCATTTTTAGTAATAGTTTTCATTCCTAAATAACGACCTATTCCATGAATATTATGAACAATATAATCACCGATTTCTAATTTAGTAACATCTTTGATTCTTGTCCCATATTTGAAATTAGTTTTATAAGGAATAATTTTACTATTTTTATTAAATATTTCATTTTCACTAATAAAAACATAATTTTTATAAATAAATCCTTCATTAATATTAAAAACAACTATATTTATTTTATTTTCATATATTTCGTTAATATTAGTAAAAACACATTCAATTTCATCAATTATTTTATTAGCTTGATAGCGATTAGATACACAAATGACAACAGTTTTTTTCTTAATATATTTATTTAGTATATCTTTCATTACTTCAACATTAATAAATTTATCTTCTAACTTATAAGCATCATAATTTATATCAAAAGTATCTTTTTGATATAGATTTATTGAATCATAATTAGGAAAATCGTGAAAATATTTAGTATTTTGATCTAAATTATTACTATTATTATAATCAAATACCTCTTCTAATAAATTATTATATCCTATTTTAATATCATCTAATTCATTATAAAATAGTAATCCATTCATATATTCATAAATATTAGAACTACCATATTTAATTAAATCACGGTGATGATATTCAAAATCAATATCTTTATCAATTAAAAATTCTGAATTTGGTACAATTTCTATTTCTTTAGTAGTATCAATAGTCAACTGGGTATTAATATCGAAAAATCTAATTGATTCGATTTCATCCCCCCAAAACTCAATTCTAATCGGATTATTATAATTAATTGGAAAAATATCTAAAACATAACCACGAATAGCCATTTCGCCTGTTTTATTAACTATTGCATTTCTCTCATAACCAATATTATAAAATTTTTGAGTTAGATTTTGAATATCAAAAGAATCTCCCACTTTTAATTTCACATAACTATTAATAAAATTAGTTTTAGTAGGTAAAAATCTTAAATATCCCATTAAATTAGTAACAACAATTCCTTTATTATTTTTAACAATACTATCTAAAGTTTCTAAACGAGTCATTTTAAAATCTGGAGAAATAGCCAAAACTTCACTAGTCATAAAATCATCCATCGGAAAAAAATAAACTTCATTAACATAATTTTTTAAAGTTTGATAAAATTTATTAGCTTCATATAAACTATTACAAACAACTAAAATTAAGTTGCCATTATAACAATTACTAATATAAATACATTTTAATTCATCAGTTAAGCCACCAATTTCTTTACTATTATAGTCATCAAATAATTTATTAAAAATATTCATGATTCACCTCCAAGCCAAAAAAGATACATTTAGTATCTAGTTATATTTATTCATTAAATTTTCAAAAGACAAACTAACAAAATCATCAATAATATCTGGCATTATTTTTATAACATTATTTAACTTAGCTAGTTCTTCATCACTAAATTTACCTAATACATAATCAATCATATCAATATTATTTTTAGAAATACCAATTTTTATTCGTTTATATTCATTAGTTTTTAAATTATTTTCGATATTTTTTAGACCATTATGTCCACCCGATCCGCCTTTATAGCGAATTTTAAACGTTCCTATTTCTAAAGACATATCGTCATGAATAATAAGAATATCATTAATATCAATTTTAAAATAATTAATGTATTTTATAATAACATCACCAGATAGATTCATATATTTTTGTGGTTTTAAAAACATTACTTTTTCGCCGTTAATATTAGTTTCACCATAAAGTCCATCAAATTTATTTTTATTAAGTTCTAAATTATGCTTTTTTAAATATTCATCTATTACCATAAATCCTACATTATGACGAGTATTATTATATTCATTTCCCTTATTTCCCAAACCGACAATTAGTTTCACTTTATTCACCTCTTTTGTGATATTCACTATACACTTCATTTTTATTAAGTTGGCGATCTTTCGCAACTTTTTTTATGGCATCTTTTACTTCAAAACCTTCTTTAATGTATAAATTAACGTGTTCGACAATTGTCAAATTAGAAAATTGATTGACATTTTTATTTCCTTCAACAACAATTACAAATTCACCTTTTAAAACATCAAATTGAGCGATTATTTCTTTGATTGTACCACGATAAATTTCCTCAAATTTCTTGGTTATTTCCCGGGAAATGCTACATTTTCTATTTCCCAATATTTCTAACATATCATTTAAAGTTTCTATTATTCGATGAGGTGATTCATAAAAAATTAATGTTGTATTGTAGTTTTTTAAATTTTCTAATTCCTTTTTTCTTTTACTACTTTTACTATTTAAAAATCCAAAGAAGGTAAAAGGTAATGGTTCAATATCAGAAGTTATTAAAGCCGATACAAAAGCAGTAGAACCTGGAATTGATACAACATTATAGTTATTTTCAATGGCTGCTTTTGCCAAGTAATAACCAGGATCACTAATAATAGGAGTTCCACGATCTGTTACTAAACCAACATTCTGGTTATTATTTAAATAACTTAATAATTTTTCAATATTTTCTTTTTCATTATATTGATGACTAGCTATTAATTTATTTTTAATTTCAAATTTATTCAATAATTGATTAGTAATTCTTGTATCTTCAGCAAAAATAACGCTAACATTCTTTAATGTTTCTAAAGCGCGATAAGTAATATCATCCATATTACCAATTGGTGTAGCTATTAAAAATAAAGTTGGTTTACCATCATAACTTTTTTGAATCATTCTTAATCACCTTCATTCAAAATACTTTTTAATTTGTTCTGTATATTCACCATTATCTAAATGTGTATAAATAGGGGGCAAAATTTTTAAACCTTCCTTACCATTTTTTGTTCCTTCAACTAATAATATATTAGCTTCCATATTAGTTTTAGGATAAATAAATTGAATTTTTTTAGGTTCAATATTATATTTTCGCATTGTTAAAATAATATCTAATAGCCGTTCTGGACGATGAACAATCGCAATATATCCATTATTTTTAAGTAATTTTTTAGCTATTTTAAAAATATCATCTAAGTTCAACTTTACTTCATGACGAGCTATAGTTTTATAATCATTTTTATTTAAATTGGAATTTTTATTTACTTTAAAAAAAGGTGGATTACAAGTAATTATATCAAAAGATTCTGTTTCAAACTGATTATAGATATCATTAATATCGCCATTAATAATTTCAATTTGATTATTTAAATTATTAATATCAACCGATTTTTTAGCCAGTTCAAACACATCTTTTTGGATCTCGACACCAATAATTTTAGCTTTTGTTTTAGTCGATAAAATTAAAGGTATCGGCGCATTTCCACAACCGATATCTAAAATTTTATTAACATTTTTATTTATTGTCACAAAGTTAGGTAATAGCACTGAATCCAAAGAAAAATTAAACATTTGTGTATTCTGAACAATATAATAATCTTTAAAACCTAATAGATAATTAATTACTTCCATCGATTTCGACAACTCCAATATCAGGTATATTAACACTATATTTTTTATTTAAAATATCCAAATTTACAACTTTTCCTTTGCCACTTTCCGTTTCAACAATTGAACCTAGTTTTGGTAAATCTTTTCTATATTCTTTATATGTTTCATCTTCATATTTTAAACAACATAAAAGTCTTCCACATACACCATTAATTTTATTTGGGTTAAGTGATAAGTTTTGATTTTTAGCCATGTTAATAGAAATTGCTGCAATATCGGATTCAAAACGTGCACAACATAATTGACGACCACATAAACCACATCCACCAATTTCTTTAGCTTTATCCCGAACACCAACTTGTCTTAATTCAATTCTTGTCTTGTAAAGATTAGCTAATTCTTTAGCTAATTGCCTAAAATCAACACGATTATCTGATAAAAATCTAAATAATAACTGTGAACGATCAAAAGTGAAATTGGCATCCATTATCTGCATATTTAGTTCTAATTTATTAATTAATTGTCGACATTTTTCTAAAGCCATTTCTGCATCACGTAAATTCTTTTTATGTTCTAAATAATCTTTTTTTGTTGATATTCTAATAACATCTTTAAGAGGTGTTCTTATTTTAGAATCATCAACGTTAAAAGGAGGTAAAATCACTTTACCAAATTGTAATCCTCTTTCTGTTTCAACAATTACGGTTACATTTCTTCTTAAATCCAAAGACTTAGGATTAAAATAATATATTTGCTTAGTATTTTCAAAAGCAATACCTACAACTCTAATCATTTTCCACCTTCTTCCATCTCAATTATAATTCGATCCATTAATAAATTCAAATTAGCATTATTATCTAAATAATTGCGATTTTCATTTAGTATTTTAATTTTTCTAATTAATGATTCAACTATATTTAAATTTGCGATTTTCTCTATTTCTTCTAAATAATCATCAAATATTTCCACAGGACAATTTATTTTATAATTTAAAACATCTTTATAAAAATAAATAACTATTAATATTGCCCAGGAAATATTTTCTTTATCTGGGAAATAATTAAACCAATAATTATTCATATATAATAACACTTTTTTGTGATTTTTTTCATAATAATTAATAAATTTTAAAATATTAGTTATATTTTCTTTATTCATTTCATCTTCAATAAATTTCTGATAATCTTCTTCAGTATCAGTTACTAATCGACCTATTTTTTGTAAAGTATTCTTATTTTTTAAAAGATTAGCTTGTCCATTTAAAGAGATTATTTGACAGCGGGAAATAATTGTTTCTAATAGCTGATAAAGATTATTAGTTACTAAAATAGCAATTATTCCTTCTTGTGGTTCTTCTAAAAATTTTAAAATTGTATTAGCAGAATTAATGTTTAATTTTTCTGCTTTATTTATTATATAAATTTTTTTATTACCAATAATTGATTTTTTATTAAATTCTTCTTGCAATTCAATTAATTGTTCTTTTTTTATCCAATTACCATCTGGATTAATTACTTTCAATTCAGTAAAATTGCCATCATCGATCATTTGACATTGCACACAATTTTGGCAATTAGGTTGTCCATTATTATAATTAGGACATAATAACAATTTAGCAAAATTCATTACTAACTTAAAACCATCGACATAACCATTAGTTTCAATTAAATAAGCGTGAGCATAACGTTTATTATTTAAAGTGTTGCTTATAATTTTATAAGCAATTGGTTGATTTTGTTTAAATTCTTCTAACATAATACTCACTTCCTTTTAAAAAATAATAATTAAAACTATGATTAATGCAAAAAGAGCTGGTATGCCAAATAAAGTAAGAAGACCTACGGTAATTAAATTAATGGGAATTGTTAAATTAATTGGAGTAACAATTAAATTATATCCATATAAAATAAAAGCACTAATAATAATTTTTTTTAAAATGTTAAAAAGTTTTTTTATCATTTTTATTTCACCAATAAAAAATATGAATTAAAAATTATTATTATTCTACATGACTTGTTATATTTTTTCTTTCTTCTAATGCTAATTCTAAAGTTAGAGCATCAACATAATCCATATCAGCTCCTAATGGAACACCATGAGCTATTTTAGAAATAGTAACATCTTTGTTTTCTAATATTTTAGATATATATAAAGCAGTAGTTTCACCTTCAACAGTTGGCTTAACAGCAATAATAACTTCTTTAATACCTTCTTCATCAATCCTTTTTAATAAACTATCTAAATTAATATCTTCAGGATTAATATTTTCTAGTGGTGAAATAAGACCATCTAAAACATGATATAAGCCCTTATAAGAACCAATCTTTTCAAATTGAATAACATTTTTTGGCTCTTCAACTACACAAATTAGGTGATGATCTCGACCTTCATTTGCACAAATGGGACATATATCATCTTGTGATAGATTATTACATTTTTTGCATCTTTTTATTTTGGTTTTCAAATCAGATAAAGATTGCACAAAAAGATCAATTATTTCTTGATCTAAGTCTAAACTATATAAAGCCATTCTTTCAGCTGTTTTCTCACCAATTCCAGGTAATTTTTTAAAACATTCAATTAAATTATTAATTGTTTCTGGATAAATCATTAGAATAACCCCGGCATTCCTTGTGTATATTTTCCCATTTTTTTCTCAGTTTCGGCATCAATTTTATCCATTAGTTCATTAATTGCTACTAAAATTAAATCTTCAACCATTTCTATTTCATCTTTTTCAATTTTTTCGATATCAATTTTTATTGATTCGATCTTTTTATTTCCTTTTGCTTTAATTGTTATAAAAGATTTAGTAGATTCAAATGTTGTTTCATCAATCTCCTTTTTAGCATTCATCATGTCCTTTTGTAATTTTTGAGCTTGTTTCATCATAGCTTGTATATTCATAATATTCCTCCTTAATTATACTCAA
>CAMLYN010000044.1 GCA_946491675.1 uncultured Mycoplasmatota bacterium
TCTGATGGAACAATTTAAAAAATCAGACAAATTACTATCTGAAAAAAGTAAAGAAATCAATCAATTAGAATGGGTAAAATTAATGAATAACTATAAAATTATTGCTGAAGAAATTATATTAAATGAATTTATTTATATGTAAAAATTGGACTGCAAAATTGCAGTCCTTTAAAATTTAGTCCTTAAAAAGGATGATAACAAATTAAATTTTATGTCCTAGCCAGCACTGAATTTGTACTCCCGTACAAATTCGTATATGGGAAATTCCCATTCCCTTTACCCCAAAATAGAAACTCCATAAATAAAAAAACACCGTCTTGATTTTTTCAAGGATTACTTGATATATGAAAGATAAAATGTTAAAATAAATATGTAACAAAAAAATGAATAGAGGTTAAAAATGATATTAGATTATAATAAACTATGGAAATTGATGATTGATAAAAATATTAATAAAACAGAACTATGCAAACAAGCAAAAATTAGTACTAATGCTATGGCAAAAATGGGACGAAATGAATCAGTACCTTTAGAAACATTAGTTAGAATATGTGATGTCTTAAAATGCACTTTAAATGATGTTGTAGAAATAAAATCAAAGGAGGAAAATAATGGAGACAACTAACCTTTCTAAAATTAGAAGAGAAAAAATGTTAAATACAATTAGCGAAATAAAAAAGAATGTTACTGATGAAAAAATGTTAACAAATTTATCTATGATTGAAAATGAATTGACCAAGAAAAAATATGGGCTTATTTGGGAGGAACACGAAGAGCGTGTCGATAGAGAATTAGAAACTCAAATTCCTACTTTCGAGGAAATTAAGAATAAAGAAATCGTAAGTAATCCCAATGAAAAATTTAACTTTTTATTAGAGGGAGATAATCTTCATAGTTTATATTTGTTGGAAAAAACTCATAAAGAAAAAATTGATGTGATATATATAGACCCTCCATATAATACTGGAAGTAAAGATTTTATATACAATGATAAAATTATTGACGACGAAGATGGATATAAACATTCAAAATGGTTATCGTTTATGAATAAAAGGCTCCAAATGGCTCAACGTTTATTAAGCGATACAGGAGTAATATTTATTAGTATAGATGATAATGAAATTGCTCAACTTAAATTGCTCTGTGATACTATTTTTAATGAGATAAACAGAATATCAATTCATCACGTACAAGTTAGATATGCTGAAAAATCATTAGCTGATGGAAAATCTGTAAAACCAGTTATGGAATATGTTTTAGTTTATGCTAAGGACATTAATAAATTTAAATTAAATTTACCAAAAGAAGAATATACGGATGCAAGTTTTTTATATGAAATTGAAGAATTAAGTTCAGGTGTCATTGTGAAAGACGGCAATGTCACAATGCAAGTTTTTAAACCTGGTGAATGGCAAATAAAAAAGAAAAATGAATCTTCACAAAATTTATTAAAAGAAACTTGGGTTTCCGGAACTATTTATTCTAAAATGTCCTATGGACAAGTAGTTAAAAGATATATTGAACCGAGATATAGTAGTGATGGGCTTGGATGTTTGTATAAAGTAATTGGTCGTGGTGATGATGGCTTAGGATATAGATACTACGTTGGTCCTTCGAAAAAAGGCTCCACAAGATGTAAAATGTACTCTGGAATGCCTTTGTCAAGAGTTGATGAAATAAAATCTAATGGTGGTTCTTTCCGTGAAGTACCAATATCAAATTTAATAAACTATGCTGCTGATTTTGGTAATATTAGACATGAAGGTAATATGACGTTTAATAGTGGAAAGAAACCTGTAAAAATGCTTAAAGAGTTAATAAACTATCATCCAAATAAAAACGCTGTGGTATTAGATTTTTTTGCTGGATCTGGAAGTACTGCTCAAGCAGTATTAGAATTGAACAAGGAAGATAATGGAAATCGCCAGTTTATTTTGTGTACTAATAATGAAAATAATATATGTGAAGAAATAACATATAAACGAATTAAAAATGTTATAACTGGATACGGAAAATATAATCCTTTAAACTCAAATTTAAAATACTATCGTTGTACTTATATTCCAAGAATAAATACTGAAACGCAAAATTTACATAATAATTTGCTTATAAACATTAAAAATCTTATTCAGTTAGAAAATGGAATCGAGATTGATGATAATAAAATTAGAATTTACTTAAATGAGGATGAATTAGATAGATTTAGTACTAATGAAAAAGAATTAGAGATATGCGAAAAAATTTATATTTCATCAGATATTCTTTTAACAAGTGAGCAAGAAAATATTTTTGAAAATAATAATATTGAAGTATATATAATACCAGAATATTATTTTGAAGATGAAATTATGGAGGTAATGTAATAATGCAAGGAATTAAATTAAAAGATTTTCAAATAAATACAGTAAATAAGCTATTGGACGCTACTTCTATTGGTAGTAAAAAGGAAGTATTATTGCAAGCACCTACTGGCAGTGGTAAAACTATTATTTTACTTTCATATATTGAAGAATATTTAAAAGAAAATAATAAGGTAATTTTTGTTTGGCTTACTCCTGGTAAAGGAGATTTAGAAGAACAAAGCAGAAAGAAAATGGTTAAATTTTTGCCACATCACAGTACTAAAAATATTCAAGATGTACTACTTCAAGGTTTTGATGCCAAAGACACAGCATTTATAAATTGGGAAACAATTACCAAAAAAGGAAATAATGCCTTAAAAGAAGCTGAAAGAAAAAATTTATATGAAAGAGTTCATGAGGCGCATAATAATGGTTATAAATTTATTATTATAGTTGATGAGGAACATTTAAATAAAACTGTTAAAGCAGAAGCAATTATTGAATATATGAATCCTGAATATATTGTTAGAGTTAGTGCCACTACAAAAACTAATAAAGAAGCAGAATTTATTAAAATTGATGAATTAGAAGTAATAAATGCCGGACTAATTACAAGAGCATTATATATAAATGAAAATGTCTCTAATGAGTCTACTCTTTCAAATGAGCATGAATATTTACTAGAACTTGCAATAAATAAAAGAAAGGCAATTAAAGAAGAATATTTAAAGTTAGGTATTCAAGTAAATCCTCTTATTATTATTCAGGTGCCTAGTAAGTCAGATGACTTAATAAAGCAAATTGAAAAAATACTTGAAGAAAAAGAATATTCTTATGATAGACAGAATTTAGCAATTTGGCTATCAGATAGAAAAGAAAATATTGAAGATATTGAAAATAATGAATCTAATCAGGCAATTTTAATAATGAAACAAGCAATTTCAACTGGTTGGGATTGTCCAAGAGCAAAGATACTTGTTAAACTTCGTGACAATATGAGTGAAGATTTTGAAACACAAACTATTGGAAGAATCAGAAGAATGCCACAAGCTCATCATTATGATAATGTGCTTCTAGATAATTGTTATTTATATACATTTGATGAAAAGTATGAACAATCTGTAAAACAAGAACTTGGTTCTAATGCTTATGATACTAAAGTTGTATTTTTAAAAAATGAATACAAAAATTTTAGTTTGAAAAAGATAACTTTTGATAATGCTTTTGATGGTTTTGATGAAAGACAAACTTTTAATATTCTTCACAGCTACTATATTGAAAAATATAATTTAACTAATAATAAAAAGAACAATAAAACTATATTAGAAGCAAATGGATATGTATTTAAAGATACTATTGATAATTACATAGTACAGGACAAAATTGTTAGGATTAATTCAGATGAATTAGAAAATGCTAATAGAATAAAAGTTCAATCAGAAGTAAGTACAAATAAAAATGGATTTGAATTAAGACATTCAATTAATGTTATATCATCTAAAATTGGTATGCGATATGATAGAACAAGACTAATGCTTGAAAGAATGTTCTTTAGAGGCAAACTATTTACAAAAAAATTTGTTGATTTATCACTACTAGAATTTTATGCTTTTGTTATAAATAATAAAGATGTGCTAAAACATGACTTTCAAGAAGCAGTTTCACAAAAAGCAAGACAAATAAAAATGAAATTAGATGAATTAAAAATTGTTGACTGGAAAGCACCAGAAATGGATTATATTAAATACGATCCTAAAATGAAAGATACGACAATATATGAAAAATCCATTTATATGAATTATCCAAATAGCACTATAAAATCCAAAAGTGAGAGAATGTTTGAGTTCTTTTGTGAAAACAACGAAAATATTAAATGGTTCTATAAAAATGGTGAATCTTCTAGTGATTATTTTTCAATAGTATATGTTGATGCCGTAAATCACAAATGGCACTTCTACCCTGACTTTATTATTTGTGATAAAGATAATAAAATATGGATTATTGAAACTAAAGGTGGAGAAAATACCGATGGTGAATCAAAAAATATTGATATTAAAGTTGAAAATAAGTTTGAAGCATTAAGGCAATATGCTAACAAGTATAATGTCAATTGGGGATTTGTTAGAGATTATGATAAAAACGATTCGTTATATTTTTGCAATACTGAATATACAGAAGATATGGAAAATGATAATTGGAAGTTATTAGATAAGATTTTTTAGTAATTATTTTAAATATAAGTGAAAGGAGGAATTTAATTGTCCAAATTTTTAAAAGTGCAGCAAGGAATCTTAGGGCTTGGTCCAGGAGAATACCAAAGATTTTGTGCAGATTACATTATAAAGAAAAAAGGATATAAAAATGTACATGACATAGGTAGTAAGGAAGGAACCAATAAAACTACAATTGGTATCCCTGATTCGTATAATGTAAATGATGATGGAACATATTCATTACTTATGTATGGAACTGTCGAGAAAAAATCTATATCAAAGTTAGAATCGGATATTAAAGATGGATACTCTGAAAGTAAAACTGGAATATCCCAAGATAGAATTAAAGAAATAATTTGCTTTCACACAAATACAAATATAAAGCCAGGTGATTATACTAGATTAACTACTTTATACAAAGATACAATCATAGAACTTATTGACATAGATTCAATGGCACATGATATTTGTGAGAATTACCAAAGTTTAGCAAGTGATTATTTGCAGATTCCTATTGATACAAATCAAATAAGTGATATAGATGATTTTATAAAACGATATGATAGATTTTCTGTTAATTCTCCATTATCTCTAGAATACATAGAAAGAACAGAAAAAGAAGAAATTATTAATAATATTAATAATACTGAAACATTATTATTAATTACGGGTAAACCAGGAATAGGTAAGACTAAAATTGCAATTGAGATATGTAGATACTTGGAGATAAAAGAAAATCTATGTTGCTTATGTATTAGACCAAATGGAAAAGATATATATGATGACATAAAGACTACATTAGAGAATAATAAAAATTATTTAATATTTATAGATGACATTAATAATTTACATCAGATCCAAAGTTTTGTTGATTATATAATTACTAACGAAAATAAAAACATAAAAATTGTAGCCACAATAAGAGATTATCTTTTAAATGAAACTCTGAACAAGTTAAATAACTATGGGATTAAACCTAATATATATACGCTAAATAAAATGGAAGAAAATGACCTTATAAAAATCCTTGAAAACTCTTTTAATATAAAAAATAAAAATTGGCAACAACAAATATTAAAGATTTCAAATGGAAATCCTAGAATTGCTATAATGGCTTCTCAATCAATATTAGACGGAAAACTAAAAAATTTAAATAGTATACTAGATGTATTCAAAAGTTATTATGATAGGATTATAGAAGAGAATAAACTATCAATCTCTCAAATAAAAATGTTATTTTATATTTCTCTTCTTTCACCATTCAGTATAGAAAACCAAGAAATAAAAAACACATTAAAAGCTATGGAAATATATGATATCAAAGAATATAAAAATTTGAGAGATTTAGAATTAATTGAGTTTTATAATGATGAAGCAATAAAAATTAGTGACCAAAATTTTGCAAATTATATAATATACAAGTACTTAATAGAACTTAAAGAAATAAAAGTTTCTGACTTATTAATAAAAGTATACCCAAAATTTATAAACAAATTTATAAATGCCATTAATATGATAAATGAGCTATTTTTTAGTCATGAAGAACTAGAATATATAATAAGCGAAATAAACACTGTTTGGGAAAAAGATAACTATAAGAATGATGATTTATTTTTTAAATCATTTCATAATATAAATATTCCAAAAACCTTAACTATTATAGAAAGTAAAATTAATTCAGAAAAACAAACAGATATTCCACAAGAAATACAATATAAAGATAATGTTTATATGAATAATGAAATACTTGAAATATTAGCTGATACTAAAAATTCTGATTATTCAGAAATTGCTTTTAAATTACTGATTTCGTATTTAATGAAAAGACCAGATTTATATAATGAAATATGTAAAAATATAAAAGATTCTTGGTTGATGAAAGAGCAAAATCCGGATTTTAAACTTGAAACAAATATTATTTCAATATTATTTGATAAATATAATGAAAAAAATGAATACAATAATATACTAAAACTTATATTAATAAAATCATTGAAATATTGTTTAGAAACTGAATTTCACATAAGTAAACAAGGTAAAGATTTTAGAACACTGAACCTTTTAACAATTACATTACAACCTTGTGAAAATGTATTTCAATTTAGGAAATTCTTATTTGAAATATTTATAAAAATCTATACTGATGATTCTTGTTATTTAAGTTTATTAATGGATTATTCTATATGGCCTCATGAAGATGAACAAATTGATATCATTAAAAATGATTTTCAAATATTAGAAAAGGAACTATTCTGCAAATGGAGAAATCCTAATATTTCTCAATGCAAAGTATTAGATTTTATTGAAAAGATGTGCAAAAAAAGAATAATACCTGTTACAGAATCAATACAAAATTATAAACAAAATAAAGAATATGTCATATTAAGAATTTTTGAAAAGTATGATTATGATAAAGAAAATATTGAATTAAACGAACTGTTAGTTAAATCATCATTAATAGATTATAAATATTTTTTTGAAACCCTAAAAAAAGTAGAGAATGATAAAGTTAAAGTTGATAATTGGAAAATTCAAAATTCTATTGTATTACTCTTTAAATATATTATTAATAATAAATATGAAATATTTAATGAAGTCTTTGAACAATTTTTAAATTATGATTGTCCTTTCAAATCATACCCAGATTATTTGTTTTTAATAAATAATAAAGCTGAAGTTATTGAATTGTTAGTTAAAAGCAATAGCAATTCAAAGTATTTCTTTTTAAGTTTTTTATTAAATTCATTTGTTGATGAAAAATATCTAAATAATATTGAAAATTTTCTAAAAGAACAGCAGAATAATGAAAATAAATATACCTTAAATTTATCAACAATTGTAAGTTATTCAAAATATAGTTCTTCCCTAATTGAAAATTATACAAAAGAAATACTTAATTTAGATGAATTTGGTTTAATAGTAAGTTATGCAAACAGTTTAACAGATAATTTTGGAGAAATTCAAAAAATATACAATGCATTTAATAACAAAGATATTTTAGAATGTTTATACTTAAAAATTGTCGATAGCCATGTTGATTACAAAGGCTATATGGGATTTTTATTAGTTAAAAATAACTATAAACTTTTTAGACAATTGATTAGAAATAAAGGAGTAAATCATACTGGAAAAATTAGCAAAATTATTGAAAATATTTGGAAAGATAATGATTCGGATAAATTAATATTAAATATGTATAATGAAATAGTGGATTCATGTTTAGGTTATTTAGATTTACATTATTTATTTAATTATTCTGATAATAATACTAAAGAAACTCAAAATAAATGGATTAAAAAATATATTGAGGCTAATAAGTCAAAGAAAGAAAAAATTATGAATATATTTTATGTAATATGTGAAAGAGATAAACAGTCAAAAGAAGAATTAATATTATACTTATTAGAAACAAATACTGATATTGAAATATTTAAATCTATTCAGTTTTTCTCACATTCTGAATCATGGAGTCACAGTAGAATACCACTAATTGAAAATAAAATTGAATTTTTAGAAAATTTAAAAAATAAAATCTTAATTAAAAATGATATAAAATATATTTCACATATTGACTACATAAATTCTATGATTGATTGGTATAAAAATGATATTAAAAAAACTAAAACCGAAGAATATTTAGATGATTTTTATAATTAATATTGATAAAATAAATTATCAGATTTATAATTATATTTAGAAAGAGAACAAAGTTCGTAACTTGTATGTGATTCGCTCCATAGTGAAATGTGCTCGAACTTTTCGAGTTTTGATAAATAACTAATTC
>CAMLYN010000045.1 GCA_946491675.1 uncultured Mycoplasmatota bacterium
AAGGTGGACACACTGTTGGTGCTGGTAACGTTTCAGAAATTATTAAATAATTTAATTGCTAACTTTTGTTAGCAATTTTTTTTACGATTGTTTGACAAACTAAATTTACTTTTAAATGGTAATATGATATACTAACAATAGTGATAGATATGGATTTAAGGGATATAAAAGAGTTTACAAAAGATTTTATTAAGATAGCTGTTTTAGTAATAGTTGTTTTTGCCGTTTATATGTTGGTAATTGGTATGCAACAAGTAGTTGGCTCTAGTATGAATAATACCTTAAATAATGGCGATATGGTTTTACTTTATAAAGCAGGTTATAAAATAGGTGATGTTAAAAGATTTGATGTGGTATCTTTTTATTATGATGAAACAAAATATTTAATTAAAAGAGTAATTGGTCTACCGGGTGAACATGTAGCTTATAAAGATAATAAATTATATATTAATGGAGAGTATATCGAGGAAGAAAGAGATTTTATTACTGAAGATTTTGATTTAAAAGAATTAGGATATGATGTTATACCAGAAAATATGTATTTTGTGTTGGGTGACAATCGAGAAAATAGTTTGGACAGTAGAGAAATAGGTTTGATTAAAAAGGAAGATATAATTGGTGAGGCTGTTGCGCGAGTTTGGCCGATTACAAGTTTTAAATTAATTAATTAGGGAGGTTTTATGGCTTATATTAAATTTAAAGAATTAACTAAATATTTTGATTTCAAGGAAGAAACAGATCCGAAAGATTTACCTTGGTATACTTTAGAATATACTTATGATGATGAAAAAGTTATTTTAGGTTATAAAAACAGTAAGGATTATGTTGTTTTTACTACTAAAAGAATGTATTTGTTTGATCGTGATGTAGCTGGTATTTACTATAAAAAAATTCATATTATTCCTTATAAATCAATATCAAGTGGCGCTGTTAATTTCAAACCTGGTAAAGCAGAGTTGTTGTTTTCTATGGATAGTGGATATCAAGTTCATATTAAGTTTATTAGTATGAATCATGATAAAAAAGAGAATTTAAAAAAAATATATAAAATTATGTTTGGTGATAGATAAAATTTGTTTATTTTGGTCTAATTTTTTAAAATTTAACCTTGAATTTTTAAAATTAGACTGTTTTTTTGTTTTGTTTTTGACATTTTTCGACATTTTTCGACAAAATACTTGATTTTTTTTGTATATTTGATATTATATAATTACATTTAGACGATTCTTCGTCTAATTGATATTCATATTATAGGAGGGGAAATATATGGATAAGAAAAAAATTATTATCGTTATAGTTGTTTTCTTACTCTTAGGTACTATGGTTTATTCATTCGCCAGCCCTAGAACCGAAGATGAACAATTAGAAGGTAATGATCCATCAACTGAAGAACAAGGTGGTAATCAAGATGATGATCAAGATGACGATGAGACTCAAGGTAATGAAGATGATGATCAAACTGATGATGATCAACAAGGAGACGATACACCTGTAGTTGGTGATGACGATACTGATGAGCAAACTACTGATTATTTATTCTTAGCGCAACAAGCAGTTGAAAAAGCTGAGCAATCTTTAGCACAAGGTGATGTTACTGCTGCTAATGACGCAATTCAAGATGTTATTGAAAATGCTAATGAAGATGTTAGTGATTTGCAAGATCGTATTGAAACTGTTCAAAATATTATTGATTTTGAAAAATTATTAACACAATTAGAAAATAAAACAAATGGTACTACTAATAAAGATGAATTAGATGTTGTTAGAAATGATAAGGAAACTAAAACAACAACAACTACTTTAGATAATTTAGTAGAAAATTTAGCTAATGTTGAAACTAATGCTGATAAAATTACTAATTTAACCAATCGCTACAATACTGTGTTAGCTAAATTAAATGATACTACTCCACCTAGTGTAGAAGGTATCGTAAATGGCGAATATACAAAAGGACCAGTAAGTTTAACAATTACTGATGATGCTAGTTTCACAGCTACATTAAATGGTGAAAATTATGTTACTGGTACTGAAATTCCTGAAGAAGGTAATTACACTTTAACTGTCGTTGATGCTTCATTTAATAAAACAGTTATTACATTTACAATTGATAAAACATCACCAAAATTAGGTGCTGCTAATATTTTAGTTAGTGGAGATGTTAATGAACAAGAAGTGTTCTATGCAACAAATGGCGATAAAATTAATGTTTATGTAAGATTTAATGAAGAATTAAAACATAATCCTACATTTACTTTAATCAACAATGGTAAAAAATATGTTATTGCTGATGAAGATGTTGTTGTAAGAAGTTTTGATGATGGTCAATATCAATATTCTATTTTATTTGAAATAACTGAAGATGTTGATATGACTGACGGTGAAATTACAATGTTAGTTTCTAATATTGAAGATTTAGCTGGAAATAAATATGAAGATATTACTAAACCAAGCAACGGTCATCGTGTATATTTAGATAGAACTTTAGAATATAATACTTTAGGTATTGCGGAAAATGATCCTGATGAAAATCCTAAATATGTAACAAATGGTGATTCTATTAGAGTATTAGTATATTTTAATGAAGAATTAGCAGTTTTACCAAAAGTTAGAATTAACGGAGTAGAATATGATACATATTATGCTTCACAAAGTTCTAATCCTGAAAATAATAGTTATGCTTATCATTTAGATTTACCTATTACAGAAGAATTAAATTTACCACAAGGTGCAATTAATTTTGAAGTATATGGTTATGAAGATAAAGCTGGCAATAAAGGTGCAACTTTAACTAACAAAGATATTACATATGAACAATATGATTTTGTTATTTATGATACTACTCTTGCTGCTAGAGTTTATTCAACTGTTGATTTTGATGGCACAGGAATTACTCCAAAAGTAGAAGGAAATAGAAAAACTTATTATGTAAATAATGGTACTTCATTTGTATTTAGAATGCAATTTACAGAACAATTATCAGAAAATCCAATTCTTAATGTTGGTAATAAAACTGTTGAATTAGAATTAGTTGAAAAATTTGTTACTAACGAAGGTAAATATATTTACCAAGGAACAGTTGAAATTAATGAAGAAGATAATTTTGCTGATGGTTCATTACCATTAATATTAAGCAATGTTAAAGATTTAGCTGGTAATGTTACTTTAGACGAAGCTGTATTAAATCAAACTATCACTAGTAATGATAGAACTGTAGTTATTGATAATACACCATCAACTGCTAAACCGTTATATATTTTAGCTCGTGATGATGCTAGTTACAGATTATCAATTAGTGATGGTGAATATTTAAGAGTTGAAGCTAATTTTAATGAAGAATTATCTAAAAAACCAACTTTGACAGTTGGTAGCCAATCAATCGAATTTGATAGATGTAATTTTAATTCTGATGAAACAAGATATGTTTGTGTTGCCGATATTAAAATTGATAATTCAATTGCTAGATTAGTTGAAGGTAAAAATATTCCTTTCACTGTTACTAACATTTATGATTTAGCTGGCAATTCTTCTGAACTTAATAATGATGATGTTACTGATTATTATCGTGGTAATGAATTAGTTTACAGCAATGTTAAATTCGAGAATCCATTTGTTAGTATGAGTTTTCATAATAGTACTAATTATAAATTAAATGAAGAAAATAACAATACTGATTTGTCTGTTACAGAAGCAAAAGTAGGAGATACAGTTAGAGTATTTGTTCGTTTTAATCAAGATATCGATATTGAAAACTTCAAACCAACAATTGTTATTTGTGGTGTTGCTAAAGAATTAAATTTGTCTAATATTTATAATGATGGTACTAAAGATTATGGAGCAGATATAACAATTACTAAAGAAATGAATTTAAAATTTAATGAAGAAATTCCATTTGTTATTAAAAATATCGTTTTAAAAAATGGTAATAATTTACCAAACTTAAGTCAAGATGATATTACTAGTACAAATTTAAGTGGAGTTATATATATTGGAGAATAGACATTAATTTGTCTTTTTTCTTTGCAAAAAAAATAGTGATTTATTCACTATTTTATTAATTTACTTTTAATTAGTTTTTTTAATGGTACATAATTACGATATAGATTATAGTTACGTTTGTGAGTTATTAATTCAAAGTCACCTGCATATTCAACCATTTTTGCACCAAATCCTAATTTAAATTCATCTAATCCTGAATATTTATTAGCATCGATAGTTAAGTTAGACATTCCCCCTAAATTAAATTTAGTAAATCCTAGTTTTTGATATATTTCCATAATTTGCCAGATTAATAGGTGTTTAGAATTTAATTTTTTAAAGTTTTTATCATATCCATCCATTAGAATAGTTATTTCTTTATCTTGTTTAACTAACAAAATGCAAGATGTAACAACTCCATTTGGGTAATTATGTAAAAGGTTAGTTACTTCAATTAATTCATTTTTATATTTATGTAAATATTTATCAATATTTATTTTTTTATTAATTAATTTTTGGTTCGGCTTGCCTTTTTTATACATTATCATATTATTTAGTTCACTACTTTGTTCTTCATAATGATTTAATTTTTCTTGAATATTTTTTAAATATATTTTGGTATCTAGTTTAGTATAATATATTTCAATCATATTTCGTTTTGAAAAATAGCCAAAACAATCTTTAAAGTAATCTAAATTTCTTTTATAGCGATGTTTAGTAAATTCATATAAATATTCTAAATCATTAAGAGAACCTTTGTATGTCTTTACACCATTTTTAATAGCTGTTCTGATTTTGGTTCGATATTCTTTTTTTATGTTTTTAAATAGATCATATATTGATTGATTTAAATTAATAATAGCTTCAAATCGAGGTTTTAAAGCTTCAAAAAAGTTATTATAACCTAAATGATAAAAATTATTGTTTTTTAATGATTCGTAAATTAAATCATATTTAGGATTACTTTCTTTGGTCTGCTTATCAAAATCATAGATATTTTTAATGATAAGTGGATTAATTTTTATTCCCATGACTCCCATTTTAGCTAAATAATTTTTAATTTGTAAGGTAAATTCTTTTAAAAGATTTAAATCTTCATAATTCATGATAAAACCACGTGGTGCGTAAGCATATTTGAAGCCTTCTTCTTTATTAATTAAAATTAAAGTGGCCGCAATAACGATATCTTCTTTTAATAAACCTAACAAAATAGGTTTAAAGCCTTGATTAGCCATAATCATTCCATATTCGGGAGTTTGATAAATTGATTTTAATGGAAAATTAGTAGTAAAATTGATGAATTCTTGATTAGTTAATTCTTTTAATTGCATAACAAATCACCTTTTTAAATTATATCATATAATGGATAAATTGTCATATAATTCATAATTAATAATATATTTATTTAGGGTGAGATTATGAAAATAGGAATACCGAAGGCTTTATATTATTATTATTTTTTCGATAAGTGGCAGTATTTTTTTGAGCAATTAAATGTTGAATTAGTTAGTACGAATACTGATAAAGACATCATTGAAAGAGGAAATAATTATGCTTCAAGTGAAATGTGTTTATCACTTAAAATATTTTTAGGACATGTAGATTATTTAAAAGATAAATGTGATTACATTTTGATTCCTAAAATTGATAATTTTGGTCTTAACGATCAGATGTGTACAAACTTTAGTTGTTTATATGATTTGGTTAATAATTTATTTGATGTTAAGATATTGACTTATGAAATTAATCATCAAAAAAAGAGATTTGAAAAAAATGGATTAATTAAAATTGGTAAACAACTAGGCTTTGACAAAAAATTGTTAAAAAAATATTATAAAATAGCATGTATAAAATATGAGAAAAAAAGAAAACAATTAATGATAGAAAATTTAAACAAATTGAATAGTGTGAATAAAAAAGTCTTATTAGTAGCACATTCTTATAATATTCATGATGAATATCTTGGTAAAATAATTACAAAAAATTTAGAGAAGTATAATATTGAAATTATTTATAGTGATTTATTTAATAAGGTAGATGATTTGGCGGTTTATTTATCACGAAATTTATATTGGAAATATAGTAAAGAGAGTGTAGGAGCTATTGTTTCTAGCAAAGAAAAGATTGATGGCATTATTTTTGTTAGTACTTTTCCTTGTGGGTTAGATAGTTTGGTTAATGAATTAGTAATGCGGAAAATTGATAAACCATATTTAAATTTGATTATTGACGATTTAGATGCTGAAGCTGGTATTGAAACAAGAATAGAAAGCTTTGTTGATATAATTGAGCAAGATTAAAGTTGCTTTTCCGCATATGGCTAATTATTATGTACCAGCTCGTTATTTAATGGAAAAAATAGTAGATGTTGAAATAATAGAATCGCCTTTTATTACAGCTAAGACAATCGAATTAGGAAATAAATATAGTCCAGAGTTTGTTTGTACACCTTTTAAATATACTTTGGGAACATTAATAGAGTCATTAGATATGGGTGCGAATGTACTGATTCAGTTTGGTGGAGGATGTCGTTATGGTTATTATAGTGAACTACAAGAGAAAATATTAAAAGATTTAGGCTATAAATTTGAATTATTAAATTTAGTAACTGCTGGCAAAACTGATATAAAAAGAATTTATAAAACAATTAAAAGAATTGATAAAAATTTTAATATCTTTAAAGGGTTATATTATATGTTTATAACTTTTAAAATGATAAAATATATGGATAAAATTGATGATTATATTAGACAAAATATAGGTTTTGAAGTTGAAAAAAATAGTTTTACTGATTTATTAAAAGAAATGTTAGAAAAATTTAAAACTGTTAATAATCCGATTAGCTTGTCTATTTTATATCACAAATATTTTAGAAAATTTAAAAAACTGAAAACTAATAAACCTAAGAAATGTTTAAAAGTTGGAATAATTGGTGAGTTATATACTTTAATGGAACCATTTAGTAATTATTATTTAGAAAAAGAATTAGCTAGTTTTAATATTGGAATAAAAAGATTTACCAATGTTAATTATTTACTTTTTAACAATAAAAAAACTGTTAATAAAGCTTTAAGAAAAGCTAAAAAATACATGAAATATAAAATGGGGGCTGATGCTTCAACTAATGTATATTGGGCTAAATATTTAGGTGAAAATAATTATGACGGTATTATTCATATTAAATCAAGTTTTTGTACTCCTGAAATAGGCGTTATGCCAATATTAGATAAAGTAGCAAATAATTATAATATTCCAATTATTTATTTTAGTTTTGATGCTAATACTAGTGAAGTTGGCATTAAAACTAGATTAGAAGCGTTTTATGATATGATAGAAATGAGGAGAAAATGAACTGTTATTTAGGTGTTGATATTGGAAGTATTTCAACAAAAGGAGTTATTATCGATGATAATAATAATATTATTACTTCAGCTTATATTTGGACAGAAGGGAATCCTGTTAATGCCGTTAAAAAGTTAGTGGAAATATTAAAAAAAGATTTAGATAGTAAATATATTGTTAGAGGAATAGGGACAACTGGAAGTGCAAGAAAATTAATCGGATTATTATTAAACGCTAATATTGTTAAAAATGAAATCATGGCGCATGCTGTTGGTACTTTATCTCTTTATCCAGATGTAAGAACTATTTTAGAAATAGGAGGGCAAGATTCTAAGATTATTTTGCTTAATAATGGGATTATTACAGATTATGCGATGAACACATTATGTGCAGCAGGAACAGGTTCTTTTTTATCTAGTCAAGCTAAACGATTAAATATTGATATTGAAGATTTTGGTCCACTTGCTTTAAAAAGTACTAATCCAGTTAAAATAGCTGCTCGTTGTACGGTGTTTGCTGAATCAGATTTAATTCATAAAGCCCAAGTCGGTTATAAAAAAGAAGATATTGTCGCTGGACTTTGTAAAAGTATTGTTTTAAATTATTTAAATAATGTCGGTAAAGGGAAAAAAATAAAATCACCCGTTATTTTTCAAGGTGGGGTTTCTAAAAATGTTGGAGTTTTAAAATATTTTAAAGAAATATTAAATACTGATGTTATAGTAGATCCGAATAGTCATTTGATGGGAGCGTTAGGAATAGCAATTTTAGCTAAAAAAAATCAGCTTGGTAAAACTTATGATTTAAATATTCAAAATATCGAGTTTTTAACAAAAGCAATCGAGTGTAAAGGATGTAGTAATAATTGCGAAATATTAAGAATTTATAAAGATAATAAATTAGTTGATAGTTGGGGTAATAGAT
>CAMLYN010000046.1 GCA_946491675.1 uncultured Mycoplasmatota bacterium
CTTATTCCAGTAAGTGAAATTGTTATAACTTTTTTAAATAAAATTTATCTTAAATTCTATCCTGCTAAACCTCTTGCAAAATTAGATTTTGAAAAAGGTATCCCTAAAAATTATAAAACAATGGTTGTAATTCCTACGATATTAAAAAACAAACAAAAAGTAGATGAAGTCTTTAATAAATTAGAAGATTATTATCTAGCTAATAAATCAAAAAATATTTATTTTACTCTTTTAGGTGACGCTTGTGAATGTAATAAAGAAACCTACGAAAAAGATGAGGAAATAAAACAAGAAGGACTTTTAAAAGTTAATGAATTAAACAAAAAATATCATGATGAAATATTTTATTTTGCTTATCGAACAAGAATTTATAGTGAAAGTGAAGAAAGTTTTTTAGGTTTTGAAAGAAAAAGAGGAGCTTTATTACACTTTAACGATTTGATTTTAAATAATTTAAGTGAAGAAGAAAAAAACAATTGGTTTCAAATTCATACTTTTAATAATTTTAAACACAAAATTAAATATGTTATAACATTAGATGTAGATACTCAATTAATTTTAAATAGTGCTTTAAAATTAGTAGGTACAATGGCTCATCCTATTAACCAACCAGTTTTAAATGAAAATAAAACAAAGGTAATAAAAGGATATGGTATATTACAACCTAAAATTAGTGTTGATGTGGAGTCAACTAATAAATCTTTATTCTCACAAATTTATGCTGGAATTGGAGGATTAGATCCATATTCTAATATTTGTCCAAATTTCTATCAAGACGTATTTTCTGAAGGTAGTTTTATTGGTAAAGGAATTTATGACCTAGAAATTTATCAAACCATTTTAAAAGGAAGATTTCCTAATCAACTTATTTTGAGCCATGATTTACTTGAAGGTAATTATTTAAGATGTGGTGTTGTAAGTGATATTGAATTAATCGACGATTTTCCATCTAAATTTTTAGTCGATGCTACAAGAAGATCACGTTGGGCTAGAGGTGATATGCAAATAACTAATTGGATTTTTAATAAAGTTAAAAATGAAAAAAATGAAAAATATAAAAATCCAATTAATATATTAGGTAGATTTAAAATAATCGATAATATTAGAAGAAGTTTGTTAGATTTTTCTTTATTATTAATTTTAATTTGTTTATCAAGCTGTACTGTAACTCATCCTTATTGGTGGCTATTATTTATTTTATTTGTTGTTATCTTACCAGTAATTTCTTATATTATTCAATTATTTACAGTTCAAAGTAAAAATAGTAAAAACTTAAAATATTATAATATTATGGCATTTGGTTATCAAGCGTTTATCTTACGTACAATATCTGTATTTACTAGCATTCCTTATAATGCATATTTATACATCAAATCATTTTTAACATCTATTTATCGAATGACTATTAGTAAAAAACATTTATTACAATGGATGACAGCGGAAGATGCCGCTAAACAAGTTAAATCAACACTTTCCAACCATTTAAAACAATTTTGGGTAAATTATTTAGCTGCTTTAATTTTTATTACTTTAGGTCTATTAGTAGGTAAACATCCAATTGAATGTATAATTATCGCAATATTTTTTATAATCGCTCCTTTTTTAGCTTATGCAATTAGTGAAGATATAAAAAATAATGATAAAAAGATTAAAAAAGAAGATAAAGAATATTTAACTAATATTGCTGAATTAACTTGGGATTTCTTTAAGGAAAATATTACTAAAGAAAACAATTATTTAATTTGTGATAATTATCAATTAAATCGTGAAGAAAAATCTGATTATAAAACTTCACCTACTAATATTGGTTTATCTTTAGTATCTATATTATCAGCTTTTGAATTAAAATTTATTAATAAAAAAGAAGCTGTTGATTATTTCAACAAAATAATTAATACAATTGAAAAATTATCAAAATGGAATGGTCATCTTTATAATTGGTATCGGATTGATACATTAGAAGTAATATATCCACATTTTATTTCAACTGTTGATAGTGGAAATTTTGTAGCTTCATTAATAACTATTAAAGAAGCATTAAAATCATTAAATGAAACTGATTTAGTTAAAAGAATCGAAAAGTTAATTAATGATACTGACTTTTCTAAACTTTATAATAAAAATGATGTTTTTAGTATTGGATATAATGTTGACGAAGGAATTTTAGAGCCATTTAATTATAATAAATTTGCTAGTGAAAGTAGAATTACTAGTTATTTAGCAATTGCTAAAGGTGATGTATCTAGTAAACATTGGTTTAATTTAGATAAAACATTAACCACATATAAAAAGAAAAAAGGTCTAGTTTCTTGGTCTGGTACTTCTTTTGAATATTTTATGCCACTTATATTTATACCAACTTATGAAAATACTTTAATTGATGAAAGTTATGATTTTGCTTTCTATACCCAAAAAGAATTTATGAAAGAAGTTAATCGTAAATATCCATGGGGTATCTCAGAATCAGCATATAATGAACTAGATGATGCTCAAAATTATAAATATAAAGCTTTTGCAACTCCTTATTTGAAACTTCAAGAAGAATCAAATAATAGAATTGTTATATCACCATATAGTTCTATTTTAGCGCTTCCTCGTTTTCCAAATGAAGTATTAACTAATATGAAAAAATTAGAAAAACTAAAATTAATTGGTGAATACGGTTTTTATGAATCATATGATGCTGAAGATAAGGCAATTGTTTATTCTTATTTTGCTCATCATCAAGGAATGATTTTGGCTAGTATTACTAATACTTTAAAAAATAATGTAATTCAAAAATACTTTATTAATGATATTAATAATCATGCTTTTGAAATATTAAATAAAGAAAAAGTTCAATTAAAACCAATTATCGATGTCAATATTACAAAATATAAAAAATATACTTATGAAAAAGAACCATTTATTAATGATATTAGAGTTTTCCACCATCTTGCAACTTTACCAGAAGTTTCTGTTTTATCTAATTCTAAATATAGTGTTTTTATGAACGACCGAGGAAATGGTTTTAGTCGTTATCGAACTATTCAATTAAATCGTTATCGTAAAATTACTGAACAAGATTATGGTATTTTCTTATATATTAAAGATGTTCATACTAATGATGTTTGGTGTAATACTTATGCACCAATTAATAAAATGCCTGAAAAATATGAAGTTGTATTTGCTTTAGATAAAATGAAATTTATTCGTTTAGATCATGATATTATTACAACTACTGAAGTTGTAGTTGCTAAAACACATCATGCTGAAATTAGAAAAATAACGTTTAAAAATACTAGTGAAAAAGACAAAACTTTAGAATTAACAACTTATACAGAACCTATTTTAAGTGAAAATATGGATGATATAAGTCATAAGACATTTCAAAACTTATTTGTTCAAAGTGAATACGACGACAATACTAATTCTATTATTATGCATCGTAAATTAAGAGATCGCGATACTACTTATTATATGGTTAATAAATTATTAATTGATGAAAATAGTAAATACAGTTATGAAACTAATCGTAATAATTTTATTGGACGTAATCGAACTGGTGCTAATCCGATTGCTTTAGAACAAAAACTTAGCAATAAATGTGGAACTTGTATCGATCCTATTATAAGTTTAAGAAGTAAAATTACCGTTAAAGCAAATAGTGAAAAAACAGTTTATTTAATCAATGGTTTTGGCAAATCAAAAGAACAAGTTTTAGAAATAGTTAACGTTTTTTCTAATCCTGATGTTATTTTAGAAAAAGCTTTTGAAGTTGCTACTATTATGAGTAATGTTACTAATAAAATGGTCGATATTACTGGACATGATATGCGACTTTATAACACTATGTTAAACTATTTATATCAAACTAGTCATATTAGTGTTAATAAAGAAAGAAAAGAAACTTTAAAAAATAACGTTTTAAATCAAACAGGATTATGGAAATTTGGTATATCTGGTGACCGACCAATTGTTTTTTTAGAAGTTGAAAATTTAAATAATTTAAGTTTAGTCAAAGAATTATTACATGCTTTTGAATATTATAAAAGTAAATCGATTTTTATTGATTTAATTATTTTAAATAGTAAAGATGAACAAGACAAAAAAATAATTAATGAAGAAATTGATAATGAAAAATATCATATGTATGCTTTAAATAGCTTTAATAAAACTCCAGGAAATATTTATGTAATTAATCCTAGTGATGTAACTGTTGAAGAAATAACTTTATTTAAAACAGCCGCTAGAATTAGTATTAATAGTAGTAAATATCATTCTTTAGAGGAATTTGTGTTAAGTTTACAAAAATTAAATACAATTAGCCGAAAAGAAATAGTCAAAAGAGAAAATAGCCAATTTATTGACTATGATTATAAAAAACTTAACTTTTATAATACTTATGGTGGATTTAGTAACGATGGTAAGAAATATATTATTACTAATCCAGATACACCTTTAATTTGGTGCAATATTTTGGCTAACAAACATTTTGGTAGTATTGTTTCTAATAATCAAACAGGGTTTACTTATGCTTTAAATAGTAGGGAATATAAATTAACATCTTGGTCAAATGATCCTTTACTATTGGATAGTTCTGAAGGTATAAAAATAAATGATGTTCATTTAAAATATCAAATAACCGAAGTAAGTTTTGGTAAAATGCGCTTTTTTGGCAAATGGAAAAATTTTGATTTTGAATTAACACAATTTGTATCATGTGATGATCCTGTTAAATTTTACCACTTAAAAATTAAAAACAATAGTAATAATAAACAAAAAATAGTTTTAAAATATTGGATTAATCCTTGTTTAGGGGTTACAGAAGAAAAAACAAGTCGTTATATTTTAAGTGAATTTAATAAGGATGAAAATTATGTATTACTTAAAAATAAATATAGTCAACATTTTTCAAAAATGGTAACTATAATGAGTTGTACTTTACCGATTGAAGATGCTAAAATAAATAGAATATTATCTAAAGAAGTAGAAACATCAATATATATAAATCCTTTAGAAGAAAAAGAACTTACCTTTATTTTAGGAGCTACTAACGAAGAGAAAGTCAAAGATTTATTAAGTAAATATAACTCAATTAATAAAATTAAAACAGAAGAAAAAAGAACAGCTAAATATTGGCAAGATATGTTAGATATTATTCAAGTTAAAACTGACGATGATAGTTTTAATTATATGCTTAATGGTTGGTTAGCTTATCAGGCCATAACTTCCCGAATTTATGCCAAAGCAGGATTTTATCAAGTTGGTGGAGCGTATGGTTATCGTGATCAATTACAAGATAGTATGAATATTTGTTTAATTCATCCAGAAATAACTAAAAAACAGATTTTATGGAATGCGAAACATCAATTTAAAGAAGGAGATGTTCTTCATTGGTGGCATAAAGAAATTAATATTGGATTACGGTCAAAATATAAAGATGATTATTTATGGCTTATTTATGCAACTAGTGAATATTTAAATATTACTGGTGATTATTCAATTTTAGATGAACAGATTTGTTTTGTTGATGGACCTTTACTTGCTGATAAAGAAATGGAAAGAGGAATGGAATATACTTACACTAATGAAACAGCTAGTCTTTATCAACATTGTTTATTAGCCTTACAATTAGCTAGAAAAGAAATTGGCGAAAATGGATTACCACTTATGCGAGGTGGTGATTGGAATGATGGAATGAATAAAGTAGGAGAGAAGGGTAAAGGAACTAGTGTTTGGTTAGGATTCTTTCTATATCAAGTAATAAATAAATTTATTGATTTAACTAATAAATATAATAAAAAAATAGAAATTAACGAATGGCTAGAATTCAAAGAAAAGTTAGAAAAAGCATTAAAAGAAAATGCTTGGGATGGTGAATATTATTTAAGAGCATTTTTTGACAATGGTGAAAAATTAGGTTCTAAAGATAATTTAGAATGTAAAATAGATTTAATTTCCCAAAGCTTTGCAATTCTTTCTGATATTGCTACAAAAGAACAAATACCATCAATCCTAAATGCTGTGGATAACCAATTATACGATAAAAATTTGAAAATTGTAAAATTATTATATCCAGCTTTTGAAAAATCTGAAAACAATCCTGGATATATCATGAATTATCCTAAAGGAATTAGAGAAAATGGTGGACAATATACTCATGCTGTTGCTTGGTATATTCAAGCTTTAATTAAAACTGGTAATTATGATTTAGCTTATCAAGTATATCAAATGATTAATCCAATTGAGCGAACTAAAAATAAAAATGATGCTGATATTTATCAATTAGAACCATTTGTTATTGCTGCTGATATCTATAGTAATAATGATTTTAAAGCTAAAGGTGGTTGGAGTTGGTATACGGGTAGTGCAGGATGGTTTTATCGAGTTGGTTTAATTGATATTTTAGGTTTTAATAAAGTAGGAAATAAACTTTATATTAAACCACATCTACCTAGTAATTGGCAAAAATATGAAATTAATTATAAATATAATAATTCAAAATATCACATAACAGTAATAAAAGAAAATAAAAATAGTATTACTGTGGATAACACAGTTATTAAACACAATTATATTCCATTAATCGATGATAACAACAATCATGAAGTCATTGTCAAGATAGGAGGGAAATAATGCTTAAAACTGATTTTAAAACATATTTAAAGGAGCGAAATTTAAATTTTTATGATGATAAAATTTTAAAAATCAAAAACACTTTAGATAATGGTGGAGAAATGTTAGATTGGTATGATATTAATAAATGTATTTCACCAGATGATATAAGTAAAATTAAAAATATTAGTAAAGAAATTAGAAAAAACTGTGAATTATTTATTGTAATCGGAATCGGTGGATCTTTTTTAGGAGCAAAAGCAGTAATTACTGCTTTAAAACCATATTTTGAAAAAGAAAGTCCAGAAATTATTTTTGCAGGTAATTCTTTGTCAGAAAGTTATCTTACTGAATTAATTTCATATATGGATAATAAAGAAACAGTAATAAATGTCATTTCTAAATCAGGAACTACTTTAGAACCAAGTATTGCATTTGATATTATTTATGAAAAAATGAAAAGTAAATATGATAATAATGAACTTAAAAAAAGAATTATTATTACTACTGATCCTAAAAAAGGTATTTTACGTAAATTAGTTAATGACAATGATTATCAATCTTTTATCGTTCCAGAACAAATTGGTGGAAGATACTCAGTTCTAACTGCGGTTGGTTTACTTCCAATCGCAGTAGCAGGAATTGATATTGAAAAATTAATACTTGGAACTAAAGAAGTTAATAAAAATTCAGCTTTTCAATACGCCATAATAAGAGATATGTTATATAAAGAAGGAAAATTAGTTGAATTGTTTACTTTCTATGAGCCTAAACTTGAATATTTTATTGAATGGTTAAAACAATTATTTGGTGAAACCCAAGGTAAAAATAAAAAAGGTATTTTACCTAGTTCATCTAATAATACTAGAGATCTTCATTCTTTAGGTCAGTTTTATCAAGAAGGAACACCTATTATCTTTGAAACTATTATAGGAATTAATAAAAAAGGGCATTTAAAAAACAACTTATATAATCATTTTGTCGAAGATATTAATATGATAGCCTTAAAACAAGTTGCTTATGCCCATTTAGAATCAGGTGTTGAAAGCAATGTTATAATGATAGATAATTTAGATGAGTTTCATTTAGGAATGTTAATTTATTTTTTTGAAATAGCTGCTGCTGTTGGAGCATATTTATTAGATGTTAATCCATTTGATCAACCAGGAGTAAATGCTTATAAAAATTTAATTGAAAAAGAACTAAAAAAATAGCCAATGGCTATTTTTTTTCTATCTTGAAAATTACTTGATATGAATCTTCAAAGTCAATTTCTTCAACATCAACTGTAAATCCATATTTTTCTAGTGTATTTTCACATTCTCTTATTGTATTTAAAGCTAAACGAATACTAGGAACTGCTGCTGTTATAGTAGTACCATTATTTTGAGCAGCTATATTATTTTCTACATTTTGATTATTTACGTTAGTAGTTGAAGGGGTTTGAGTATCAATAGTAGGTATTTCCATTGTGTTTTCAGCGATAGGAACCTCATATATAGGAGTTGAATCATTAGAATTTGTTACTGTTTGTGTAATATTTGATTCCACATTTGGCATTGTTGATACTTCTGGTATTGTTGGCTCTATACTTGGTACACTTGATTCTGTATTTGGCATT
>CAMLYN010000047.1 GCA_946491675.1 uncultured Mycoplasmatota bacterium
ATTAACATCGCCTCTAATAAAAAATATGTCAAAAAAAATAGAATATAACTTTATACTCCATTTCAAATTCATTTTCTTTTCGTTACATTACCCGCATCAACTTCATAAACCACATCCGCAAGTTCTTCAATATCATCTTTAATATGTGAAGCTAAAATAATTATCTTCCCCTTTTCTTTTTCATCTAATAAAACCTTTCTCAGTTTCTTTACTGTTTCGTTCTCTACTCCATTAAATGGCTCATCTAAAATAATTACTTTGGGATTCTCCATTAAAACCTGGGCAATACCAAGTTTTTGTTTCATACCGAGTGAATAATTACTATATTTTTTATTCATTTCATCGTCGAGATTTACAAGCTTTAATGTTTTAACTATATCTTCATCACTTATTTTATGTTGAATTGCGGCAAGTAACTTTAAATTTTCAAAGCCTGTAAGATCAGGAAGAAAAGAAGGTGATTCAATTAAAGCTCTAGTTTCTGGAGGATATGTTTTCGCTTTTACAATATCTACACCATCATATAAAACTTCGCCTATTGTCGGTTCATAGAAGTTACACATTATTTTAAGTAAAACACTTTTACCACTACCATTACGTCCAACAAAACCGTATATCTTCCCTTCTTCAAATTCTAAATTTACATTCTTTAAAACAGGAATTTTTTTAAACTCTTTTGACACATTTATTAACCTAATTTTCATCTAAAAACCTCACTTTCAAACAATTTATAAATTCTCTTTCTAAAAATCATAATCGCAAATATAATCATAATAATTAAAGAAACCACTAAATACCAAATATAATTTGTCATACTTACAACCCCTATTAAGTTAAAACAAAGTAATAATATCAAACCTAAACCTATTAACAATTTTAAAATAACATTTCCATATATTAAAATCAATATAAAAAGTTCAAGCAAAATAAATATGATTAAATTTGTAAAATAAAGTAATAAAGTATTATCTGGCACCCTATCAAACAAACTAAATATAGTGAAAGTAACTAAATAACCAACCGCCAGTAAAATAGCAAACTGAATTATTATAGACATAATCTTTAAAACGGTCCATTTTGTTTTATTTATCCTTAAAAAAATATTACTTTTGTTTTTCGATAAATCTTTCACAAATAACATTGTTCCAAGCATAACAAACACTAAAGCATTAAGGAAAAATGAAATAACATTTAAAAAATTATCGTTAATATCCGCATTTAATCCTAAAACAACGTTAAAACCATTATCATTATAATTCATCACAAAAATTTTAATCAATGAATAAATAATTAAATAAGCAAAATAGAAAATTAATATAAATTTCTTAGTCCTAATCGTATATTCAGTATCATTTAACACCACATATTTAAAACTATTTACATCGCTTCTTTTTAAATTAAAACTCAAAATAACTTTTAACAATAATATCGGAAGTAACAAAGCAAAAACAGAACATAAAATTTCAGTTAAAAATGTAGAATATGAATTTAATTGTAAATACTCAAAAATAAGTGGGGATGTATCGAGAATAGATGTTCTTCCATCTGTAAATGGTACATAATTATAATCGAAAAAGATGCCATAAAAAACTATATTTAAACCTATTACTACTTTTGTAGAAAATTTTTCTAATAAAAAACTATTAAATAAAGAAACTACTATCATTATTGCGTATAGCCTTACAATATAAAAAATTATATAAATTATATTTGGAATATTATAAAATTGATAACTATTCATAAATTCTAAATTAGAAGCGCAAAACAAATTTAAAAATACAAATAAAAGTAAAAATACAACAAGAAACATTATACTGTTTGCATAAACACTACATTTAAGTAACTCTTTAATCTCATTTTGCTTTGAACCAAGCCTTATTTTAAAAAAATAGTTATTATTAAAAATGTTATATATATTAATTGTTGTCACAAATAATGGAAGAAATAATCCGCAAACTATATAAACTGACGAGCTTAAAATGCTTTGCAAAGCCACAGCATATGACTTATTAAGTCCATAATTTGTCACGGCAAATATTGTCACAATGATTGAAATTGATATTATAATTTTAAATACCCATGAATTAATAAACTTATTAAATACTTCTTTCCGCATTTAAAACAACCCTTTCCTTATTTCGGACGATTAAATAAACACCAATTGTCGAAACAATGACTAAACTTAAAGCGAAAAGAATCATAAATGGCATACTAATCACATGATCATAAACCCAAAAAGCCGAAAAGTTCAAAGAATTTGTTAATAATTTAACATTAAACACATTTTGAACAAACACTCCAACAAATGCTTCTAAAATTATCCAAATAATCCAAAAACATAAATAAGAACCAATTACAGCTGACACAAAATGATTACTTTTTATTGTAAATATATAACTTATATTAATTATAAATAAATTAAGAAGAAAAATATTAAGAACATAAACTAAACCAAAAACAACTAAATTATTTAAATACTCTTGAGATATAAAGCTTGTCTCTTCTGTTGGGATTATTAAATTACCACCTGCCAAAATATAAGAGCCTACAAAAAGAATTATCAAAAAAAACGGAAGTATTATTAAATTCTTTAAAGAAGATAAATAAACCTTGGAAATATAATTTTTATATGTCATTCTTGTCAAAATATTTTTAAACATTCCTGATTTAACCATTCCATAAATACCTGATGTTACAGATATAATGATTAAAATCGGATATACAAAAAAAGTAAAAATTCTTAAAGAATAATTAATAATTAATTGAAAAAATATTGAAATAGTATCAGGCATTACAGCTATTGAAAATCTATCGCAAAAATCATCACTATGATTTTGTACGCAGTATTCTAAATTTTTAATAGAAGACTCTTTTAAATTTTCAAAATCAAATTTATACTGAATTAAAGAAATCAAAACCCACAAAAATATAATTAATAATGAAATTAATAAAAATTTATTTCGTTTTACAAAAACTTTCATAATTAAAACTCCTTAAACATTAAAAATAAGTATAAAATAAGATAAATGCCAAAGTATAACTAATAAATAGTTTCCTTAACATTTTTTTGTAGTACAACTACCGTTCCATCCGTGAATGCCTACACCAATTAAACATAAATAATCATCGATTTAAACTTCTAAACAAGCTACCACAATTGATAAAACAAAAATTACAGCTAAAATTTTCATTATCTTCAAAAAAATTACCTTCAAATTTTAGAATTTTAGAATCTATCAACTTAAAAATATCACAGAAGTCTAAAAATAATCTTAAGAATGTCTGAAAGTAATATTATTTTGTCCAGGTAATTCAAATATAACATTTGGTTATCATTACGATATAACATATATATATCATTTTATTCAATTTTACCTTATTTTAAATTTAACAAAATTTTTATTTATTGTTTTTTTGCTATCATAAATACATTTATAATTAATTATAACACACAAAAAATTATTTTACCAACTTTCCCACTTTAAATATAAGATAAACACATACATTTATCTTATAATTATTACAATCTTTTCACATTTTACAATATCTCGTAATATAATAAAAAATAAAGAATTTGTTCCTAAAGTTGTTCCAAACTTAAAATTATTTTTAAACTACTTAGAAATGAAAAATAGTTAAAAACATATCTTTCACTTAAAAAGAGCAATTCAAAAAATGAAATTACTCTTTTTAAAAATCTTTTTCTTAGAAAAACATATTTTAAAAGTAAAATGTCTCCATATATAGTTCAAAATTATTACCTCTTATATAATAAAACATCTTTTATTTAGATGTTTTACTTTTTATTAATTTTCTATCAGAATCTATATTTAATTTTAATTCGTTTATATCACTTTTTATTTCAAATTTTCCTATTAATAAATTAACATATTTTTGTAAAATACAAGCCAGTCCAGAAGAAACGTAGTCCTTATACAAATCACTTTCATTATATTTTGGATACATAAGCTCCATTAAATTTATATAGTCCCTAAAAATCTTTCTTTTTTCACCTGGTGTCATATTTATCCATAAAGAACTATTTAAATATTTTAAAGAGCCATGAACCACATATAATTTTTTCAATTCTTCTTCAAATATAGGTTCAACATCACCTAAATTATTTTTTAGCATTTCATATACTTCAAAAAATTGAAATATATCATTAGCAAATAAACAGTCTTTTATCGTTGTATTATATAAACTCATTCTATAACTATATACTGGTTTATTTATATAATAAAATTGTTCACTTCTTGCAATTAAAGCAGGAACTACAGCTAAATCTTCCCACTTATATCCAGCCGGAAATTTCATATTGCCAATTATATTACGTGAAAAAAGTTTATTACCAACATTTGGCATTTCCATAAAAGGAACAGACTTATTCTCCTTCGTTTGATATAGTCCTTCTTCAGTTAATCCGGAAGTATTCCACGCATCTTTTAAATCTATTTTTAAGCCCAAAAGTTTAATATAAGAATAATATTTACCAATTACAGTATCTAATTTATACTCTTCTGCTACAGAAACCATATCCTCTAAACTTGTCATAGAATAAAAGCTATCATCTGCATCGATAAATTTTATATATTTACCCGTAGCCGCATCTAACCCAATATTTCTCGCTACAGCAGTTCCATTGTTTTCTGTTACAAATAATTTAAAATTTTTATGATTTAAAACATATTTTTCTATTTTATTTAAACTGTTATCCTTACTTCCGTCATTTACCAATATAACTTCATAGTCCTTAAACGATTGACTTAATATACTATTAAGACATGTTTCAATATAAGGTTCAGCATTGTAAACCGGTATTATAATACTAACTTTAGCCATGTTTTTTCCCCCTTTATCTAATAATTAATTGATTAACGTTTTCTTTACCAACGTAATAAAAATCATAAGGAAATCTATCATTTATATACATTTTTGTTTCTTGTAAAAATTTAGAAATATCTTTGTTTTCAGCTGCCATAAGTGATATATATTTATCAATAGTCCCATTTAAAAATTCAGTAATTCTTCTTTCAGCTATTTCACTCATAATAGAAATCTTATCTTCAGCATCATTATCTACTGTTTCCCTAACCAAAGTTTCAATAGTCTTATTTAAATTAAACAAGAACCGATCAATTTCAATTTTAGCCATAACGGCAATATAATTATCGTCAATACTTTTCATTATTGAATTATTTAAATTTAAATATTCCTCTGCATTTAAATGAACATCAGGCTTTGATCCATAGAATAATTGCGCCTTAATAGGTTCAACATAAGTTACATTTGCATAATTTTCAGCAATTTCTTTTAAATGACCATTAATAAGAATATCCGTTATTTGCAATCCCATATACCTTGGAATACCAACTAAATATACTTGAGTATTTGTATCATTATAACGATTACTACTTTGAATTTCCTTTAAAATAGCAGATATCGAAATATAATCTCTTTTAAAACCACTAATAATTTTTGGAAAACCATCTCTTGTTATATTATCTAGAAAAGAACCAGTCGCCCCAATATAAACTAAAATATTAGATCTACCCTCTTCTCTAGTTAAAACCAAATCCTTAAAATGACGATTCGGAATCGGATTCTTTGGATAATATTTATCTATTTCATCCGCCGTCATATCGACAACAGGCGTATCAGGTTTTAAAGTATCAATTCTATTATATCTATACATTTCACGTTCACTAATATTGTTTTGAAAATAATCATGTATATGTTCATCATTATTGTTTTGAATGCGGGCAAAATGAGTAGCAATAATTTCTATATTATGTTTAGAGAAAATTGCGGTTAAATAAGGATTTCTTTTAAATAAAGGCACAGTCTTAAAAATTGCAGAATATCCTGACATAAGTGAATTACCAGCTCCAGTTAAACAAAATTTTTTTATATTTAATCTTTCTAATTGACTAGCAAGTTTTTCAGTGTTTTTATTTAATAAATCCATATGCTCACGCCCCTTTTAAATATGCACCTATTATACACTTTTATTAAAAAAAATCAAATAATCACTTGATTAATCACATTCTGCATTTCTAACTATGCTTAATTTAAAATTTGATTTTGTCATCACCTAATACACAGCCACTTCTTTAAATAAATCACAAACCTTCATTTTTTAATCAGTTTCCAAAAAAATACGACTACCACCCATACTAAATATTTGTATTTCTTGATTCCACTTTAAATCGTCTCTTTCGATTGTCTCTATAATTACAAACATACTTCTATTTAAAAAAATGGCAAAAAAATAGAATATAACATCATATTCTATTTTAAAACCTTTACTTTACCTTTTTGGTTTTTATAAAGGCCTTTTTTTAAATTATCCTCTAAATTATCTATTTTATTAACCACATTTTTAAAGCTATTTGTCCTATTTTGACTACCATATTTCTTAAAAATACCAGTTCTAAGTCTCTGAGTTCCCATTAAATTACTCATCTGTAATTTATTTGTAAACTTCTCTGTCCTCTTTTTACTAAAAAACATAAATGGATTAATTCTTCTTACTTTTAAACTATTATCATTAACTTCACCCAAAGCCATACTAAGCCTATTGTTTATTTTAACTTGTCTAAAAGCTTTACCAATATAACTTATACCTAAAATCCCAATTAAAGGCACTGTTAAAACTCCTGCCATTAGTTTATCGATAGCCATAAGTCCCCTATTCTTTTTTAGCCTATTCCTTTGAAGTACAATATCATCATCATTAGCTTTTTGAATTTCTAATGCTTCCCCAAGTTTAATCGGCTCAACCTTAAGCATATCTTTTGGACCTATCATCACTTTAGGTTTTAGTGACCTAGAAACTTTAAATGGAATATTTTCTCTTTTTACCTGATTAAAGTTAGTTATACTATTTGCTTGTTTTAAATTGCTTTGTAAGTTATTTTTTGACAAATTATTAGATAAATTATCTTTTTTATCATCAACAAGCTTTTTTGCCTTTGCCAAATCTTCTTTATTTTTTAAAACCTCTTCCTTATCAATTTCAAGCTTCTTTAAATTACCTTCTAAATTTGGAATTACTACATCTTGTTCAGGCATATTTCGGTAAACCTTAACTTTCTTTTCTTTATCGAATAATGCCCACAAAATAATCATTGGAATAGCTAAAAAAATCATTTTATCAAAATAAAACTTATTCGCATTGTTTTGACTAGTACCAGATAAACTTCCTGTCCTACTTTTATTCTCAAAAGATTCCGTATATTCACTATATTCAACTTTATCCAAAGTTTTTTTATTTTTCCGAAATAAACCTATAAACATATACCACAATTTTTTTAAAAACAAAATTATCTTCTTCATTCTTCCTCCAAAACTAAGATTATTATACCACAAAATAAAAAAGCTGTAATATACAGGCTAACAGCTTTTCTCGTTAAAATCATAATTAAACTGATTTTTATAAGTATCATTATTTACATAAGTTATTCGCACATAACCACATATTTTCTTCCCATTACTAGGATTTTCTAAATCAGAAGCATCTAAATAACCAGCGCTTGCCAAATCATTTATAGAAACGTCCACATACTTTCCATTCTCACTTGGAATCTTATCAGCATTAAGCGTTGCCCATCTGCTTGCCGCATTCTCAATTGTCTCTATTTGGGTATCAGATAAAGATGCCTTTGATTTATTCACCGTTGAAATTACCGAAGAAGTAATAATTGTCACAATTACCCCAAGCAATACGATAACTGCTAAAAGTTCAATTAAAGTAAAGCCCCTCTTCATCTAACAATCACCACCATATTCATATATAAACTGATTATTATCATAACTTATACAAATTTTTGTATTCAAAGAAACATCACTATTATCAGTCAAATCTCTTACATCCTTATTCTCTAAAAATCCCTCTTTTTGCAAAGTATCAATTGTTACATAACTAATTACATTGCCACCTTTATAAGGCTTATTATTTTTAATACTTAAATTTCTAAGACCCCACTGCTTAGCTGCTGATTCAATCTCTCTTATCTGTTCCTCATTTAACCTTTCTTGTGATCTATTTAAAATACCGGCAACATTTGGAACAATAATCAAAAGAATAATACCCAAAATAATAATTACGGCGAGTAATTCAACTAAAGTAAACCCTTTTCTCATATCTGGCCCTCCTCTATTTAAATATATCACAATAAACTTTTTTAGTAAACAAAAAACAT
>CAMLYN010000048.1 GCA_946491675.1 uncultured Mycoplasmatota bacterium
CCTATTTTTATTATGAAAAATAATTAAAAAAATAATACATTTTCGTATTATTTTTATATCAAATCAAGATCAATCGCCTTAGTATAGAAAAACTCAAAATAATCTTGTTCTGTAAAAGTATATTTTTCAAAATCCACCTCTTTAAGAATTCCAAGCTTAACGATCAAATCAAGCATCTCCTCGTTATCGAACCGATTTGTTCTTTTATATTTATCGCAGTAATCGTTAAATATTTCAAATATTTCAAAAGTCGATAAAACAATATTATCTTCAAAACTATCATCCTTTTCAGACTCTTTTGCCACTAAATATATCAAAACTCTTAAAACATCACTTGCCTTCTCATCCTTTTTGACCGTTCTCTCCCTATCGACAATTGCCTTTAAAAACGTTTCAATTAACTCACTAGAATCATCTGGAATCTTCTTGTGTAATTCAGTAATCGTAATTAAAGTTTTAAACATAAACGGATTTTTACATGCCTCTAATAAATCGTCGTTCAAATCTTGCAGCCTTTCCCAAACCATCTCTGGTTTAGAAGAATTTCCAAAGACAAAATCTTTGATGATATTTTTAGTAATTCCCGTAATAATTAAAGTTGGAGCCTCGTTGATAATTGAAAACGAATTATCATCTCTATCCGTGACAATTATCTTATTCCCTCGGTGAGTCTTAATAAATCCTTCCAAATAATTTAAATATTCCACTCGCTTGTTTTTATCTTTAATTCGTATTTCGTTAATTCCATCCAAATAAATATTAAACCGGTTTTTCTCAATCATTCTCCTCACTAAAACTTCGCTATTTAAATGAGTTTTAGTATTTATCATACTTTCGATAGTTAAATTAGAATCACTAACCCTTATCATATCTAAAATAACTGGAATCTTCACCTTTAGTTTTTGCGCTTTAAACAAACATGCCTCCTTATAAGTTAAATTTTCCAGCAATGTAGTTTTTCCCATACCTGCATAACCGATAACTTTTAAATGATTAAACCTCTCATTAGCAAGTTCGAAATTCATATCATCTTCATTATTATCGGTAGTAATCTCATCGAAACTCTCATTTCTATAAGCAATCATATTTAAGGGAATATATTTAAAATTATCGTTAACCTTCTTCTCGTAATCTTCAGTAATTTTGTTTATATAATCCTTATAAATTTCATCCTTCTGCATATATCTGTCCAAAATAACGTTCTTAAGCTTATAACACAATTCAATCAAAGTATAAAACATACTGATTAGATGGGCAAGTGGATTTTCGACCTTCTGTGAGTGCATAGCCGCATTTCTCGCACAATAAGTCATAACAAACGGTAGAACATCCGGATTATCTTTTAAAACATTTTCTGGATGCCGCAAATCTTGGTACAAAAACGGTTGATTATTTTCATCCTTGCGATAAATTATGTCGTAGTACTTATTAGTAGAACCTAAAATCTTAAACTCGTCATAAAGTTTACCAAGCGTAGCCGTTTCGATATGTTTCTTTTGAAAATCACTAGGATTGTAAATATAATATAGAAGTCTCAAAGAAGGTTCGATTAATTTAATATCGACGATACTAGGAATCTTCTTTTGGAGATTCTCTATTAATATTTTTGTATCGTTTTCTACTGATTTAAGAGCTTCTATGGGACAATCCTTTGAAAAAGATAAAGCAATCAAATATACCTCGATTCGTTCCATTAACTCCTTCTTAGATAGCTTTTGGCCAGCGTCCTCGTAAAAATTAATAACCTGATTATAAATAAATTCCTTCATCCTATATCTCCTTCTCCTCCGCAATAACTACGTTTTTAATTTTATCATATTTACTTAAATAAACCACATTTGAATTAATCGGCCCATTTACAACTATATTTGAGTTATCGCCAAATAATGCACTTATAACCTTTCCATTATTTATCTCATCGACCGTTATATCAGTCCCCTTTAATAAGTCCTTAATATCAATGATATCTCCCTTTTCTTCCGGCATAAATTTCTCTACAAGCAAGCCTACAAAACTTTGAATCGGGAAGAAATATCTCATCACAGAATTTAAATAAATATATTTAATCTTACTCAAATTTGTAGCATTGTTAAAAATATTTTTAATCACTTTAATAGGATATTTACTTTTATTAAAATCGTGCCTAAAACATAAATCCTTCAAATAATTAAGATCGTCCTTTTCTTTTTCATTGTATGATTTTAAAAATTTTAGTGGCGAATCCATCTTGCAATACCTATTAATTACTTTTAAAGTTATCTTCTTAAAACTATTCACTTGTCTACCTATCAAATCTAAAAACTCATCTCTATTTTGAGCCGGCTTTAACAAATCATTAACCAGTTTTATCTCGGTTGAATTAAGTGTCGTAATATGTGAGAAATAAAGTATATTATTCTTATCGATAAAACTTATTATTCCAAGATACCTATTATCCTTTAAAATATTAATCGCTCCAGACAAATTTACCGTATAAATCTTCTTCTGGTTCAAAATTATAATTTTACATACCGATTTATTAATAATTTCCAGAACCTTGAATTTAAAATATATATCTAAAACATTTAAGTTGTTATTTATTATATCCTTAAACATAATCGCAAACTCATCTAGTGGAATTAAATATCTAAGTAAACTACGCGTATAAATAAAGAATACCTTATTAATATTATTTTTATTTATAACCTGACTATTAAGAGAGTCTTTAATGTAGTTCTTAATTTTACAAATTAAATCTTTAACTTTTTCCTCACATTTAAGCTCTTCAATAACACTATAACAGTCATTTGCATTAAAAGACCCATTAAAATACTTACTATCGTTTGTCTTTAGATAGAAAATATTTTTATTGATTGTCTCATAATCCTTTAAATAATCGTAAATCTGTTCAACCGTTTGTCTCTCGTTGATTATTCTCGCTATCTCTTCAAAATAACTCAAAAGATATTCTTTCACTTTCTCTTCTTTCTTCTTTAAACCATCTAGATTACAGAGCATATAACCAGTTTCTAAATTATATCTGACCAGCGTTAAATCGCCCACGATTGAATTAGCCTCGCTTATAATATCATTGAGTCTCTCATTGTCAGTTGTTGAAAATCTAATATTAAGTTTTTCGTTGTTAACTATGTTGTAAACACACCACTCGTTAAATCCTTTGTATGAATTTCTATTAACATCTGCGTATATCTTTATATTAAATCTCTTTAATTTAATATATCCCTCACTGTTTGCTTTCCATATGTGGTATATATTAAACCTAAGCACCTTTTGAAGTAAGACATTTAAGGAAATAATTTCTTTAATAAACGAATTGTTATAAATAAATATTACCTTTTCAAAATCGTATCTCTTCACATCCTTAAGAAAATTCTCTTTGATAGTTTTTTTATTTTCCAAAATATCAAGATCACTATTTTGTCCATAATCTTTATAAATCCAGTAATTATTTTCACCAAGCGCGACTATAAATTCGTAAACATCATCCAAACTTATCGAAATGAGCTTTATAATTATTTCGTAGCACACAGATATATAAGAAGATAGTAACCTCTTTATTATCGGTTTTTTTAACTCCGGAAGCCTCTTCATTTTCCTGATTTTATCTAAATCTTCACTATCCAAAGTATCCAAATAATTAGTTAGCAGTTCAATCATTTTTTTGTAACTCTGACTATTTTTATATTCCGATTTAAGAACTCTTATATTATCTACTTTAATTAACTTTGTTTTAGTATCGTATTCCTTTATCTTAAAAGAATAACAATATAAAGAATCATCATCGGTTTTATATTTATCCGTTACAAATCTTTTAGCAAGAAAATTTCTTGGACTCATAATTTTTTCATTTCTAATGTCTTCACAGATAAATTCGTAATTATCAAATAATTTTTCGATATTGATAATTTCTTCATCGGACTCTAAATTACTGACGACTAAATCGATAAACACATCTAAATGGAGTAAATATCTCGAAGCTGTATTTAAGAAAAAGTATATTGCCTCATCGATACTTAAAGTTCCATCATCAAGCAAAGTCTTATATAAATTGCAAAGTAAATCCTTATATGAATTCTTTTTATTCGATGGTAATCTTGCGATTATATTACTAACATATAAGTTATGTTCATAATCGTTAGTATAGTAAAAAACGTTACTTACATCAGCTTTTAGACACTGAATCATCGTTTTATCAAAATGCTTCAGTAATCTATATTGAAAATGAATTAAACTGTAAACATCACTTTCGTCAAATTTGTATTTATGTGAAGATAACTTAAATGTATTACCATCATTATAAGCATCTACATACTCCTTATAATCTGAAACAAACTGATTATAATTGCCATAATTCTCCATTAACTCAATCTCTATAGTTTCATAAGCCTTGTTATAACCGGTAATCTTATACAAACTTAAGCCGCTACCATTATAACTTTTACAAATAGCAAAACTACTCGATAGAATCCCCCAAAGCTTATAATTATAATATAATCCCCTATTCACAAATGATGATTGCATTCCGTAAATTATATAATCATTAAATAATTCTTTTATATTTGTTATATCTTTAGATACGATAAGCTTTATAAAATCGTTTATCGAATAATCGAATTTCAAAGTGGTATTCATGTATATATAGATTAAATCATCAGCATTCTCTGGTGTCATATCTTCTAAAAGTTTAAGAAACTCATTCCGTATTTGACTTCTTATAAAAGTCTTATTGTTTACTATATAACCTTTTGAAAAATATTCTTCCCTGTCTTCATCGCCGCTTATACTTCTAAAGAAATTAATATGATTTAAAGCCCTGATTTTCTCCTTCATATAACTAAAGTTCTCGCCAGACGTTATAATCTTATAAAAAACGTTAATAATTCTTGATGTAATCTGAGGTGATACGATAATTTCTGGTATATATTTTTCACATTTATTGAGTTCTTTATTAAAATATTCATCTATATATTTAATGTCGTAATTAGCCATATCAAACAAAGTGAAAACTCTAGCTAGGGCTATATTGTTTTTATTTTTCATGTTTTGATCTAAATAGTTTATCCAATCCTTTTGGGCCTCGATATAAGACTCATCTTTTCTAGACCTTATAAAAAGCTCTTTCATAACTTCACTAATATCGCTATATATACGTCTTTTTCTTCCTTTATTTAATATTTCAAAATATTCAAATTCGCTTTTATCTTTAGGCATAAACATATAAAAATCTTTTATTTTTAACCTTTTTAAAAAAGCAAAAGCAAAAGCATAATCGTTATTAGCTATAAGTATATTTATAATTTCCTGAATATCGTCATGTAGGAGTTTTAAAGGAGCCTTATCTAACATAGAAATTGTTTGCAAATCAAAACAGTGATATCTATATAATTTATTATTAAATGCGCATTTAAGAAATTTAAAAATCTGCTTATAATTGCTTTCTTTTAATAATATATTTATAACCATTTCAAGTGGTCCTTGTAATTTTTCTAAATATTCGGCACCTTTAATTTCCTTGATTTGAACGATTAAATCGATAATTTTTTTCTTATAATCCTCAAAATTATCACTTTCCCTTATTGAACTCACAAGTTCTTTTAATTCGGATAATTTTTCTATTTTGGAAGGTGTTAGAAAATCAAGATAATCATTAAATCTCGTTAAAATATTTTCTAAATATTCAGCCATTTCATCACTTGAAGATATCTTTTTTATATATTTTAAACTAATAGAATTTTTATAAGAATGATTTTCCTCATCGTTTTTATCCTTGGCCTCATTACAAAAACATATATAAGATAAAAATTTATTTAGTTTATCGAAGTCCTCAAGGTATATATATACTAAAATATTTTTAGAAAAACTTGTAATATCTATTTCTACGTTGTTTTTTAAAAAGTCATATAATCCCTGTTTATATTCTTCCTTTTTATCTATATTAATTTTAAGGGAATTTATAATTTTGGCAGCTGTTGCCAGATCTTTTTTTGTCCAGTAAGAAATCCACTCATCTAAAAGAAGCAAGTTTTTACTTCTCTCGATTAAAGTTGTTCTTTTTAAAATATTATCCGGTGTTAAAAACCTTAAATATTTTTTTAAAACCTCACTATATGTTACCTCTTCTGTCATATATCATTCCTCTTATATTTCATTAATTATATCGTTATAGTATTTTTCGAAATACTGTTCATCTGCAAAAGTATATTTTTCAAACTCTACTTCCCTTAAAATTCCTAATTTTATAAGTAAATTAAGCATTCGATCCGCATTAAAATCTTGAATGCCTTCTTTATCTGAATATTCATAGAAAATTGGAATTAGCTTAAAATGACTAATTGGCGGATTTACATTTACCTCGTCAGATTGAGTTATTTTAGTTAAAAGATATTTTAATATACCATCTATATATTTCGCATAATCATCTTTCTTTTCGTAAATTTCTCTTTTTATTATACTGTTTAAGTAAATAGAAATTATCTCAGAAGAATCATCGGGAATCTTCTCTCCGCATTCAATTATCGTAATAATATTTTTCAGCATAAAAGGATGAGTAAACACATCAAACATCTCAGGATGATTTTTAATAACTCTTTTTACCTCTTCTGTCTTTTCGGGATTTGAATTTCCTTCTATAAACATTTCGATATCGTCTTCGTTCATTCCTTGAATAAGAAATGTATCCAAATCGTTTAAGACAGAAAGCTCGTCATTGTCTCTATCGGTTATAATCATTTTAATATTTTGATTTTCTTTTTTATTGAAAAATTCTTCTATAGTAATCAAAAATTCTTGCTTATTTTTTGAAGAGGAAATATTTATCTCGTTGATTCCATCTAAATATATATTGATTTTTTCACATTTAAGCAAATAATTTACTATTTCCTCGTTGTCTTTATCGACCTGTAATTTTCGGCAAATTAATTCTTCTATACTTTGCCACGTATCTACTGTAATAAGATTAATAAGTACGGGAATTTTTCCTGTCTCATCGTATTTTAAAGCATCTTCGTACTCTACATATTCGAGTGTTGTCGTCTTACCCACACCGGCATACCCGATAAGTTTTATCTTCGTGTATTGCTCATTTACCACTTTAAAACCAATTATCTCTTCCTCGTTTGTTTCATCGCTATCCAAATAATCATAATTAGTTATTTTTAAAACGCTCGCCGGAATATACTTGAAATTGATTTTACTCTCGTAATTTTGTCTTATTTTTCTTATATATTCATCTATATTTAATTTCTTTAAAATATATTTTTCTGAAATGTCATCTTTTAACATTTCGCCAAGTTCAAGATAAGTTATGAAAATATTACTAATATTATCCCAGTAAATATTTATATTATCCGTATCTTCAGGATTTGCAAGTGTATATAACCCCTTAACTATAATTTTAACCTTCTCATCTTGTATATCATCTAAATTATTAATGTTAATATTCTTATATATATTATCCTTAATTAAATTTAACTTATTTAAAATTTCTAAAGCCCAGTCAAAACAAAACTCTTGCTTATCGACTCCTTTGTTTATACATAATATATCTATAAATATATCTAAAAAATTTATCTTGTTTAATGATATCGTCTCTTCGTCTAAGACCATTTTACTAAGTTCTAAATAAAAAGTATTTAACTTATCCTTATAAGCCTCATCCTCAGAATAAACATCTAAAAAACGGTCAAAGTTGTTTATCTTTTCCCTCGTCTTTGATAGAAAGTTTTTATCAATTTTTTGATATTTATCTTTGACAATTTCTAAAATATAATTTTTAAAAGTTTTTTTAAGCATTATAAACCACCTACTCTGATTATATCATACTGATTATTTAAAACATATATATACTTATATATAAGCAAAAAAATAATACTCAAGTAAGTATTATTTTTTCATCTTTAAATAGTAATCTCGAAGCTCTTTAAATCTTTGATAATGAATAATTTCCCGTTGTCTTAAAAATGAAAGTGGACCTAAAACATCAGGATCATCCGTCAAATCCATA
>CAMLYN010000049.1 GCA_946491675.1 uncultured Mycoplasmatota bacterium
CACTGCCCTTTCACGGCAGCATTCACGGGTTCGAATCCCGTACTGGTCACCAAAAAGTATATATAAAAGAACTAATTTACTAGTTCTTTTTTTATTTTAATATAAAAGAACGAAATTCGTTCTTTTAATTTATTATTTCTAATCCAAATATACAATCATCAAAAATAAACTACTTTAATCATATCATTTATTTTAATTTTCCTTTAACACCTTTACTACCACTAAAATTACTTAAAATATTAGTATCAAAAGAGAATGTTTTTTGATGTTTCTGTTTGTATTGTTTAATAGCCAAAGTTATCATTTCATCTAATAATTGTTCATAAGTTTTATCTGTAGCTTCCCAAAGATAAAATGATAAGCTACCTGGAATGGTATTAGGTTCATTAATGTAAATTTTATTACTTTTACCATCAATTAAGAAATCAATACGACAAACTCCACTTAAATTAAGTGCTCTAAATACTTCTTTAGCAAGCTCTTTAACTTTATTTGTAGTCTTATCATCTAAACGAGCTGGAATTACTCGATTAGTACTAGCCATTCCTTTAGATCCTTTAGATGACATTTTTGTTTTACCGCCACCTAAATATTTATCTTGATAAGTCAAAAATTCGGCTGTACTCATAACTTCTTCTAGAGTACTAGCTTGTTGATTCTGATAATTACCTAAAACACTACAATTAACTTCGACTAAATTTTCAATCGCTTTTTCCACAATTATTTTAGTATCATAATTAATAGCTTCTTCAATTGCATTTTCTAAATTATCAATAGCTTTTACATAAGTAATTCCTACACTACTTCCTAAAGAAGCTGGTTTAACAATAACAGGAAATCCTAATTTTTTACACTTTTTAATAATTTCTTCTTTATCCAAATAGTATTCATTATCAAAAAACCAAACATAAGGTACAATTGGTAAATCTAAGCTTTCAAAAACTTGTTTCATAATCACTTTATCTTGTCCCAAACTAGAACCTAGAACATTACTTCCAACATAAGGAACTCCAACCATTTCTAAATATCCTTGAATAGTACCATCTTCCATGTTATTACCATGAACAACTGGTAAAACAATATCTAAGTCAGCTATAACTGTTCTAAATAACCCTAAAGATTGTAATCTAAATGCACCATTTCTATTATATAAAATCACCTTTTTAGCATACCTTTTTAAAGTATCAAAATCACGATACATATCAATATCAGAAAGCATTTTACCTGTATACCAAGTTCTATCCTTATCGATATAAATCGGATAAATTTCATACTTTTCCTTATTTAAATGATTCATTGCTTGAACCGCTGAAATAATACTAACTTCGTGTTCAACTGTTGTCCCACCAAAAATAACTCCTACTTTTATTTTCATTACTTATCATCTCCTATAAAACTTTTTAAAACTCTAATAGTTTGATCAAATCTTTCCAAATATGCATAATGACTACAGCCTTCATAAGTCACTAATCCACAATCAACAATTAATTTTTCTAACTTATAAGCATCTTCAATGCTAACTGCTTTATCTAATGTTCCCCAAATTAATAAAGTTGGACATTTTATTTTATATAACTGATCTGATATATCATAGTTAACATGTTCAACCATTATTTTTCGCATCATTTCACTTGCGTTCTTATAGTCTGTTGAACCAATATGTTTTTTAGCAAGTCCTTCCAACTTATTTAAACCGGGAATTTTTTTAGCTTTTTTAAGCAACCTCGTTTTTAAAGAAGGATTAGCAATATATTTTTTATAAGGACTAGCTAAACAAACCAATTTACAAACATCATATTTAGTTGCATATAATAATCCTATTTTTCCTCCAAAAGAATGACCAATAATAATTGGCTTATTAACACCTATTTTATCTAACAATTCTTTTAAAGCATCAGCATAATCATCTAAAGTCCAAATCTTATCAGGTTCAGGGCTTTTTCCAAAACCAGGTAAATCCAAAATTATTATCCGATGAGTATCTTTAAAATGATTGCCAATTCCTTGCATCATTTGAATATTTTGACCCCATCCATGTAACAAAACAATAGCTTGACTATCATTTTTTCCATAATCAAGATAATTGATATCAACATTTTTAACTACCATTTTTTTCACCTTCTATAATTATACCATTTTTTTCTATAATATTAAAGCTTTCAACTGTCAATTGTGTCAAATATCATATTTTCAATTTTTAAATTTGTAATATTACTTTCACTACTATATACTTTCATTTTTTTAATTTTTATTCCTTCAATTTTTAAATTCAATGCTTCACTACGATACCCTTTTTTAATAAGTAAATCAATAAATTCTTCTTTAAATTTGCCAATGTTTGTAAATTGATATCTTGTTTTAACTTGTTTATATAAGGAGTTAATATATGGTTCAATCCAAATAACATCAATATCTTTAAAATAATCATCAAAATTATTAGTTGAAATATTTTTATTTGGAAATTCTAAAATATAAAAAGAATAATCATTATTCATCATATTAAAAGTTGGATATACTTCTTCCTTAGAATTAATACTTAAAAAAATAAAAAAACAAATAGTAAAAGTTAAAATAATCTTTTTCATAAACTTTCACCATTTGTATTTTAAACATTTTTTATAAAATTATTTCTTTATTTCGTCAATTCCAACACTTCTTTTATGTTTAATTGGTTCCCAAGTTAAGTCTTTTTTAAATAAACAAATAAAATTAATTGGAATCCAAGTCAACATGAAAAATGTAAATAATAAAATACCAGACATAATTTCTTTAACGCTTTTCTTGTTATAAACAACAACAAATATATTAATAATAACATTAGCCAAATAAGCAACTAAGAAAAATAGAATACCATATGAATACATATACGCAAACACATCATATAACTCAATTCCTAAAATTCTAAAAGCAATTAAAACAACTGTTAAAATTGTAGCTAATATTTGCATATATGGTGCCATAAAAGATAATAACATATCTAAACAAGGTAAAAAACTTGTCTTAAGATAAGTACGACCTAGCCTTCTACTATAATGCCTAAAACATTGAATGTTTCCCATTGACCATCTTTTACGTTGTTTCCAAGAAGCCTTAAATTCAGTTGGTTGCTCATCATATGTAATTGCATCTTCAACAAAAACAATTTTAATACCATTTAAAGCACATTGAGCCGTAAACTCAACATCCTCAGTCAAAGTTACCGTATTAAAACCATATTCATCAATAATCTCTTTTTTTACCATAAAACCAGTACCATTGATACTTGAAGAACCACCCATTTGCATACGTGCTTTACTAAAAAAGAAATTTTGAATCCAATAAAAAATTGAATAACTACCACTAATCCAGTTATCACTAGGATTTTTACTATCTCTAAATCCTTGAGCTACCTTATGTCCATCACATAAAGCATCATTCATACGGGCTAAAAACTCTGGATGAACAACATTATCAGCATCAAAAATAATATAAGCATCTATATCCTTATTTTTAGATAATTTATCAAAAGTAAATTTTAAAACTTCACCTTTTGATTTAGTTGGAACTGTACACTTTATTATTTTAGCTCCAGCTTCTTTAGCAACTTTTTCTGTATTATCAGTACAGTTATTAGGAATTACATAAACATCAAACAAATCTTTTGGATAATCTTGTAGCAATAAACTTTTTACTAAATGTTCAATAACTCCTTCCTCATTTCTTGAAGCTATTAATATCGCAAATTTATGTTTCGGATCATGTTTTTTAATAATTTTCTTATGAATATTTTTAAATCCAAAAAAACCCGTAATTAAAAAATATAACCCATATGTCAATGAAAAAATAAATAAAATATAATATATCGTTTGTATCACTAAAATTCACTCCTAAAATTCAAATCCGAGTATATTATACCATATTTTTATAAAATGACAAAACTATAAAAATTTTTTTAAATCTTCAATGATTTTTTGTTGAAATTTTAAAAATTCTTCAGCTTTCTTTAAAATTTTCTTATCAGCATTTTCACTATATTTACTTATCTTTTTTTCCATATCTAAAGTTCCCATCGTTACACCTTTAATCAACATATCGGCTATTCTAGCGTCACTATTATCAGTAATTACTTCTTTTTTAATTCCAAAACTAGATCCAATTTTAGCCATCATTCCACTATTTTTAGGACTAACTTTTTCTTTTTTTAACTGTTTTTTAAAATCTTTATAATAAGATTCATATTCTTTTAAAATAACTTCTAAAACTTTAATTATTTTATTATCTTTATCTTTTAATTCATTAATTAAAGTCTCTAAAGCATAAGTTGCCATTTCACTATCCTGATACATGTGTTCTAACAATTCATTGTTCTCATTCATATTATCATCTCCTATTTTATCTTGAACTAAAACTACGATTTTTATACAAAAAAAGAATTAGTTTTCATCTAATTCTTCATCAGTTAAAATAGCTAAATCATCTAACTCTTCATCATTATCGTCTAATTCATCATCCTCTATTGCTGAATCTATATCTTCATCATATTCATCAATCATATCTTCTTCTTCATCTTCTTCAATTTCTTCTTCTTCATCTTCTTCATCTTCTTCATCGTCTAAAACAATTGCTACTGGTGTCTTTTCCCTTAAATCCCATTCATTATTATCAAGAAAAACAAATCTTTTATCAGTTGATAAAGATGTATAATAATCTCCTATTTTATCAGTATATTCTTCATCAGTATATCCTAATAAATCACAAATTTTACGGAAAATAACTGGTGTTGTAAACGTTTTATTTTCTTCTTTTAAAATTAATTCGGTTAAATCAGCATAAGATAATATTTCTAATTCTTCCAATTTCATATTTTTTAGCAATCTAATTACCTCCTCGTATAAATACATCAGTCCCATTTTAACACATTTTCAAAATGTGTCAAGACTATTTTTATAATATGTTGCAACTTATTTAAAATATACTATTATTTTACATTTCTAATTTAAAAATTACATCTTGTTCAGTTGTTAAAACCTTATATTTAATTATAATAATATTTTCTTCAACAATAATATAATCTGTCAATATTTTTAAATCGATAATTATATTTTCTTTTTTTAATTTACAACTACCTTTAGTTTCTTTATTAGGAATAAATTCCAAATAAAATAAATAATCATCACTTTCTCTTTTTATTTTAATTATATCATCTAAAAATAAAGATGTTTTAAACTCTTTTTCAAAATATAATAGTTTATTATTACTTTTTAAAGCACTATATTTTTCCTCACTTACCTCATTATTATTTTTAATAATTACTTTAATATCTATTTTACTCATACACATCTCTTTCTTTTCTTTGACATTATATCATAAAACTATTTAAAAATCACTTATATTTTTCATATTTATAGCAATAATAAATATAGGTGAAAATATATGAAAAAAGAAAAAAAATCAAAAAAAATACTAAAAAAACTAACTAAACTAACTATTATCGTAATTATTATTGGCGTTATTTGCTATGGTGGTATTTATTTATATGCATGGATGAGTCCAAAATTAACTGTTAATAGTGCAAAAAGCTATTATTTTTATGATAAAGATGAAAATTTAATTACTGGAACTGATGAATGGATTAGCTATGAAAAGTTAGATAAAGACGTTATTAATGCAACAATTGCCATTGAAGATCGTCATTTTTTTAACCACCATGGCTTTGATTTTTTAAGAATCGCTAAAGCAATGTATAATAATGTTAGAAGCGGTTCAAGAAATGAAGGTGCCTCTACCATTACGCAACAATATGCTAAAAATATGTATTTAGATTTTGACAAAACATGGGAAAGAAAAATCAATGAAGCTTGGTTAACAATCAGATTAGAAACCCACTATTCAAAAGAAGATATTATTGAAGGATATTTAAACACTATTAATTATGGTGGTATATTCGGTATTGAAAATGCCAGTAAATATTATTTTGGTAAAAGTGCTTCCGATTTATCAATTGGTGAAGCAGCTATGCTAGCCGGAATACCTAACCGGCCTAGTGAATATTCTCCTTTCGCTAATTATGAATCTTCTAAACAAAGACAATTAACTGTTTTAAAAGCGATGGAACGTGACGGTTATATAACTGAGGAACAACTTAATAACGCTTACAATGAAGAATTAAAATTCGATAATAAAGAAGAAAGTAATGAACTAGATTCAATTATGTATTTTCAAGATGCTGTAATTGAAGAATTAAAATCAATTTCTTCAATTCCTAGTTCCTTAATTCAAACTGGTGGCCTAAAAATATATACGACTTTAGATCTAAAAGCTCAAGAGTCGATTGAAACTTCGATTGATGAAAATATTACTAATGATATTCAAGCTGCTGGAATCGTTATGGACCCTAATACTGGAGCTGTTTTAGGACTAGTTGGTGGCGTCGATTATAGTAAAAGTCAATATAACCGTGCTTTATCTAATAATCGTAGTGTTGGGTCAACAATTAAACCATTTCTATATTATGCAGCTTTAGAGAATAATTTTACTGCTTCTACTACTTTTACTAGTGAAAAAACAACATTTGTTTTCTCTGAAGATCAAACATATAGTCCGACTAATTATGGTGATCAATATCCTAACCAAGAAATATCTTTAGCTGCTGCTATTGCCTATTCTGATAACATTTATGCTGTGAAAACACATTTGTTTTTAGGAAGTAACGTTTTGGTTGATACTATGAAAAGAGTTGGTATCACAACTGAATTAGATAGTATTCCATCTCTCGCTTTAGGTAGTCAACCAATTAGTCTTTTAGAAATGACTAATGCTTACGCTGTTTTAGCTAATGAAGGGTATCGAGTCACACCATATTTCATCAGTCGAGTTGAAGATATTAATGGCAATGTTTTATACGAACACAAAGATACTAAAGAAGCTGTATTAAACAAAAGCATTACTTATATTTTAAGTGAATTACTAGCCAATACTTCTAATGGAAACTTCATTGGTTATACTTATCCCACTTCTTATGTAATTGCTAATAAACTAACTAGAAAATATGCAATTAAAACAGGAACAACTGAATATGATCATTTAGTTTTTGGTTATAATAAAGATGTTGTTGTTGGCGTTTGGAGCGGTTATGATGATAATCGAGAATTAGAATATGGCGATACAACAGCCAATAAAAACTTATGGGCAGATATTATTGAAAAATATCTTGATGGTAAAGAGGATAATTGGTATTCTATGCCAAATAATGTAGTTGGTGTCCTTGTTGATCCAATAACAGGTAAACTAGCAACTGAAGAAACAAAAAAAAGTGTTATACAGTATTATTTGAAAGGTACAGAACCATCTAATGATTATAATCTTGATGACGCTGTTCCTACTATCAAATATGATGAATAAATGTAAATTTTTACATTAATTCTTTTTTTTATTGTTTATTTTTTAATATTAATGATATAATGTTATTATAGAAAAGAGGATAGATATATTATGAATGAAAATAATTTACAAAATAATCAATCAGTAAATAATACACCAAATTTAAATCCGCAACCTAGTCCTAACGCTATAAATCATAATACTGTGCAAAGTAATCCTAGTACTGTGAATCCTGGTACTACTCAAAGTAGTCCTAGTACTTTAAACACTGGTACTACTCA
>CAMLYN010000050.1 GCA_946491675.1 uncultured Mycoplasmatota bacterium
TTTAAATTATTTAGTCATTTTCTTTTCTATTTTATCGATGTCGATATTCTTTTCAGTTCATAATCTAATTATTTATTATTTACTACAACCTTATAACGTTGGAATGGAAATGAAGAGTAGTACTTATGCAGTAATTAATATTATTACTTATTGGGTTTGTTATTATATATCACAAATGAAAGTAACTACTTTGGTGTTTGGCTCTTTAATGATTTTATTTGCAATTATTTATTCGATAGTTTCTTTATTTTTAGTTTATAAATATGCACCAAAAACTTTTAAGTTAAGATGACGTTAGATAAATTAAATAAAGAATATGATCAATTGCAAATAAAATATGGTGCTAAAGAGTTAGATGCTATTAAAAATGGCGGATTGAGTAATAATCCGGATATTATGTTTTGTTTTATGAATCCAACTGGAAGAAATATTGCTTCTTCAAAAGATTGGAAAGGATTAAAGTCTCCTTGGATAGGAACAAAAAATATTTGGGATTTGTTTTATAATCTTAGTTTGTTAGATGAAGAGATTTATCAAAAAATAAAATCAATTAAAGGCAGTGATTGGAGTATTGAATTTGCTAATAAAGTTTATGATGATGTTAAAAAGCATCGCTATTTTATAACTAATTTAGCTAAATGTACGCAAATTGATGCTAGAGCTTTACCGGATTCAGTATATAAAAAATATTTAAAGTTGTTTTTTGAAGAAATAAAAATAGTTAATCCTAAAATAATAATTTTATTTGGTAATCAAATAAGTTCAATTATATTAGATACCAAAATATCAGTTTCTACTTGTCGTAAAAAAGTTTTTATTAAAAATATAGATGGTAAAGAATACCATTTTTATTCAGTATATTATCCCGTTGGAAATGGAAGATTTAATATAAATAAGACAATTGAGGATATCAAATGGATAATAGAAAATGAGGGGATTTATGTCTAAAGAAGATGTTTATTTAAAATTAAAGGAATTAGGTATTGAATGTGAGGTAATTAACCATATTCCAATTTATACAATTGAAGAAGCTAACAATTTAGATATTAAAAATAAAGAATATATTGCTAAAAACTTATTTTTAAGGGATGATAAAAAAAGAAATTATTATCTTTTAGTAGTTAAAAGTAATAAAAAAATTGATTTAAATAATTTGAAAAATAAAATTAATAGTCGAAGACTTAGTTTTGCAAGCGAGATAGATTTAGAAAAATATTTAAAGTTAAAAAAGGGTAGTGTGACACCACTTGGAATTTTAAACGATGTTGAAAAAATAGTTAAAGTTATTATCGATGAAGACATTTTAAAAGAAGAGATTGTCGGTGTTCATCCTAATGATAATAGTGCAACTATATTTATGAAAGTAAAGGATTTAATAAAATTAATTGAATTAAATGGTAATATAATTGAATATGTAAAAATTGGTGATGAATATGAAAAAAATAGTTTTGAAGATTGATGGTATGACTTGTAGTGCATGTTCAAATGGATTAGAAAAATATTTAAAAAAACAAAATGGAATAATTGATGTTAATGTCAATTTAATTTTAGCAATAGCAACTATCACTTATGAAAATATCAAAATTAAAAATATTGAAAGTTATATTAAAGAAGCTGGTTTTAAGAGTTTAGGTGAATTTAAGACTTTAGACGATAATAATACATTTAAAAAAGAAAAGAAATTATTATTCTTGTTTGGCTTTTTATTAATTATTTTAATGTATATAACAATGTCTCATATGGCTAATTTACCTAATTTAGATAATTATCCTCAAGTTTATGCTTTAATTTTAGTTTTATTTAGTTTAGTATTTGTAATTTATGGTTTTGATATTATAAAAAATGGTTTTAAAAATTTAATTCATAAAACTCCTAATATGGATACTTTAGTAACATTTAGTGTCGTATTTAGTCTTATTTATAGTTTATATGGTGCTTTTAAAATATTTAATAATGATTTATCATATCTTCATAATTTATATTTTGAATCAGCTTGTATGGTTATTTATTTTATCAAATTAGGAAGATTTATCGAAAATATTAGTAAAGATAAGACTAAAGATGCTATTAAATCTTTGGTTCAAATTACGCCACAGTATGCCATGATTAATAAAAATGGAAAAGAAAAAAAAATTACTATCGATGAAGTTAATATCGATGATATATTAATTTGTCACCCAGGCGAAAAGATTGCTGTTGATGGAATTGTTATAAATGGAAAAACACATGTTGACGAATCTTTTATCACTGGTGAAAGTAAACCGGTATTAAAAGAAAAAAATAATAGCGTGATTGCTGGATCTATTAATTATGATGGTGTTATTGAATATCAAGCAAAAAAAATTGGTCGAGACTCGACTATTTCTGAAATTGTCAAAATGGTAGTTGAGTCAACTAATAGTAAAACTAAAATTCAAAGAATTGCTGATAAAGTTAGTGGTATTTTTGTGCCATTTATCTTTATTATTGCTATCTTAACATTTTTAATTCATATATTTACTAATGATTTTGCTACTTCTTTTAATTATTTTGTAACTGTTTTAGTTGTTGCTTGTCCTTGTGCTTTAGGTTTAGCTGTTCCTTTAGTTATTGTTATCAGTAATGGTAAATGTGCGAAAAATGGTTTATTCTTAAAAAAAGCGGAAGTAATTGAAAATGCTAGATATATTGATACAGTTGTTTTTGATAAAACCGGAACTTTAACTTATGGAAAATTAAAAATTGCTAAAGTTTTTAATTATTCTAATTTAACTGATAAACAATTATTAAAAATAGTCAGTAGTTTAGAAGCTAATTCAACTCATCCCATTGCTACTGCATTTTCTAAAGATAACTTGTTAAAAGTAACAAATTTTAACAATATGGCTGGGATGGGGCTATCTGGTAAGATTAAAAATAAAGAATATTATATTGGTAGTTTAAAACTATTAGAAAAGTTAAAAATTAAAGATCCTCATAACTTAGATTACGAAGAGTTAATTAGTCAAGGTTGCAGTATTTTATATGTTGTTTCTAATAAAGAAATTATTGGGTTAATTGGTGTGAAAGATATTATCAGACCTAATGTAAAAAAAATAATTAATGATTTAAAAAAATTAAAAATAAATGTTATAATGTTAACTGGCGATAATGAAAAAACAGCTGAGTTGATAGCTGATGAACTTGGAATAAACAATGTTATAGCTGACATGCTTCCAAATAAAAAAGCTGATTTTGTTAAGTCCTTAATAAAAGATAATAAAAAGGTTTTAATGGTTGGTGATGGAATTAATGATGCTGTAGCTTTAGTCAATGCGACAATTGGTGTAAGTATCAGTGACGGAACAGATATAGCAGTTGATTCATCGGATGTAATATTAATGAATAATGATTTAAGTAATATAGTTAAATTATTTGAAGTAAGTAAAAAATCTTTTAAAATAATTAAACAAAATTTATTTTGGGCGTTTTTTTATAACATTGTTATGATTCCAATTGCTGCTGGTTTGTTAGAATCTATTAATATCACTATGAATCCAATGATTGCAAGTTTTGCTATGACTTTAAGTAGTTTGACTGTTGTTTTTAACTCATTAAGATTAAAAGGAGGTAAAATGTGAATAAAACAATTTATATTGAAGGAATGCATTGTGAAGGATGTATTAATCGTGTAAAAAATGTTTTAAGTAATATTAAAGAAATTAAAAGTTATCAAGTTGATTTAGAAAAAGCTGAAATTATTTTAAAAAAAGAAATTGATTTAAATATTATAAAAGAAAAAATTGAAAATTTAGGATTTAAAGTTAAATAAAAAGGTGAAGTATGAAAAAATATTTAATAATAATTAGTGTGATTTTTGTATTTATTATTGTAACTATTGGTTTGGCTAGTAATATTGAAACAAAAGAGGAAAAAACCTTATTTTATGCCTATGTTAAAGATAATAATTTAGTTTTATGGAATGAAAAAAACAATCAAAAATATATTTTAAATTCTAATATCGATATAAAAAATGGACCTTTATCTAATGATTATTTTAATTATTCTTTTGATAATAGTAAAATAATTTATACTAATAAAACAACTGATAAAGGAGTTGATTTATATTTTGCTAATATCACAAATTTAAAGCAAAGTAATAATACTTTAATCGATACTGAAGTTTTATCTTATCAAGTAGTTTTAAATGGTATCGTTTATTTAAAAGGAACAAGTTTGTTTTATTATGATTATAATATTAGTCAAGAAATTGTTTCTGATGTTGTTGATTATGCTGTTACAAATGACAAAAAAGAACTTTATTATTGTTTGACTAACGGGGATGTTTATCAAATTAATTTAGAAAATTTAGATCAAAAAACAAAAATTTTATCTAATATAACAGGCCTTGAAAAATATGAGCAATTTGTTTTAGTTTATAAAAAAGAAGATATTTTTTATTCTTTTTATATTGATAATAAATTAATTAGCGATAAAGCTTTAAATGTATTAGGTGTAGAAGAGGATGCTTTTTATTTTATTCAATATGAGGGAAGTTTAACTAAAGTAGAAAGTACTGAGGATTTAAATGAACTAAATTCTAATGTTGCTACATATCGTTATCAAAATGGCGAAGTTACTAAATTAGGTGTTGGTATTTTAGCTATTTCCCCAGATTTTACTAATGTTTCTAAAGATGAATATTTAGTTTTTGGTAAATATAATGGTCAAACTTTTGATATATCCTTATATAATCAAAAAGATGACTATTTAGTTTCTCTTGGCAATACAAGTAAATTTAATTTCTATGCTTATGACGATACTACTAAAACAATTTATTACCGAGGTGAAGATAATTTGTTTTATCAAGCTAATATTGTTGGTAAAGAATTAAAAAATGAAAAAGTGATTAGTGAAAATGTTGGTTCAATTGCTAAAAAAAATGGTAATATTTATTATGTTGCAAACAATAATTTACATTTACTTCAAGATGAAAATATTTTAATTGCTGAAAATATTAATGATTGGTTTGTTATTAATAACGATTTATATTATACAAAAAATGATGGCGATAAAACTGTTTTATCTTGTTATCAATGCAATATGAATGAAATTAATAATATAGCTAGTCTGAGTATAATAGATAATCAAATATTTTATTTTGCTGATACTTATTTAAAAGAAAATATACTTTATGGAAACTTATATACAATTATTAATAATGTTAATGTGCTAGTTGATAATGATGTAATAATAAGTTTTGGAGTTACATCTTTAAATAATAATTAGAAGGAGAAAAACATGTTAAAAGTAGAAAACATAAAAAAGAAATTTATAAGAGTTAATAATAAAAAACAAAAAGAGGAATTTTATGCTAATAATGGGATTAGTTTTAAAGCTAAAGAAGGAGAAATTATTGGTATATTAGGACCTAATGGAGCTGGAAAGACAACTTTATTACGTTGTATAGCAGGTATTTTAACCCCAACTAGTGGTAGTATTGAATTTGATAAATTGACTTATCAAAGTGATGAAATTGAAATAAAGAAAAATATTGCTTATTTATCTGGCAATACTAAAATTTATAACACTTTATCACCTTATGAGTTATTAAAGATGTGTTGCGAAATTTATGGTGTAGATAGCAATATTATCGACAATAGAATTAAAGAGATTGCTACTTCTTTAAATATGCTTGATTTTCTATATAATCGCATCGAAAAATTATCGACTGGTCAAACCCAAAGAGTCAATATTGCTAGATGTTTAATCCACGATCCTAAATATTATATTTTAGATGAAGCAACCAGTGGATTAGATATTATTTCAAGTCAAATAATTTTGGATTTTATCAAAAAAGAAAAAGACAAAGGTAAAACAATTCTTTATTCAACTCACTATATGGAAGAAGCGGAAAATATTTGTGATTATGTGATTATGATTAATAAAGGTGTCGTAATTAAAGAGGGAACACCTAATAAAATAAAAGAAGATACTAAAACAACAAATTTAAGAGATGCTTTTTTTACTTTGATTGGAGGTGTTTCTAATGAAGAATAATTTAGGAAATATGTTGAAAAAAGAATTAAGAGATATGTTTCGTGATAAAAAATCTTTGGCGATGATGCTTATTATTCCTATATTTATTCCTTTATTAGTAATTGGAATGTCTGCTTTGTTTGAAATGCAAATGACTAAAGATCCTAGCCAATATAATATTATTGGTTTTGACTATGAATTAAATGAAGTTGAAAACAATATTATAAATGAACTTAATATTAATCCTGTTTTTGGAACTAATGAAGAATTAAAACAAAAATTTGATAATAATGAAATATATTTGTATGTTACCAAAGATAATAATAATTATATAATTAATGGTGATGATAGTGAAGCTACTGCTTATGCTAGTATGTTAGTGGAGACTTATTTTAATAGCTATAAAAGTTATTTACAAACCGAATATTTAAATGATAAAAACATCGATAGTGGAGAAGTAATTAATATTATTACTTTGGAAGAAAATATCGTTAAACAAGATAATTATTTTGCTAATTATATTACTAATTATGCTTTCCTTTTTATCATTATGGCGATAACAGTATCAGCTACTTATCCAGCTACTGATACAACAGCTGGCGAAAAAGAAAGAGGGACATTAGAAACTTTACTTACTTTTCCAATTAGAAGTAAAGATATTATTATTGGTAAGTTTTTAAGTGTATCTATATCATCAATTATCACTGGTTTAATTAGTTTGATTTTAACGATTGTTTCTTTAATTTTGGCTAGTGATATGTTTACTATTTATGAAGGAGCTAATTTAATGTTATCAATAAATAGTTTAATATTTGCTATTGTTGTTATTATTGCTTATTCATTTTTAATTAGTGGCTTATGTATTGCTATTGCAAGTAATTCTAAAACATTTAAGGAAGCACAAAGTGCTTTAACACCACTTACTTTTATTTCATTTTTTCCAGGGATGATTGCTTTTATGATCAATATTCAAACTACTAATGCTTTAGCTTTAGTACCATTTATTAATTTTACTTTGATTTTTACTGATATTACAAATGGTAATATCGATTATCTAAATATCTTTTTAATGTTATTATCAACTATTGTGATTATTGCAGTTATTCTATCAATAATTATTAAACAATATAAATCAGAAAAAGTATTATTTAATAATTAAATTGTTTAAATATTTATTTTAAAATAGCGTTAATATTTTTTGTTGACGCTATTTATTATATCTATCTTTTACTTTACATAGGAATTAAAAATATTGCTAGTTTTAATAGATTATGTGCTATAATTAATATAGCACTTGCTGGAATAGCTTAGTTGGTAGAGCAACGCATTCGTAACGCGTAGGTCGTAGGTTCGAATCCTATTTCCAGCACCATTTTTATGTAT
>CAMLYN010000051.1 GCA_946491675.1 uncultured Mycoplasmatota bacterium
TGAAGCTTCAATTAGATATGGTAAAGGATTAAACTATGAATATACTTTAAAAGCGATTAATAGAGCCTGTCACCTACTAGAAAAATATGCTGACGCTAAAGTTTTAAAAGGAATAGTTACACATGATTTAGTTGATAAAAAAACTAATATTGTCGAATTTACAGCTGATGAAGTAAACAAGATTTTGGGTATTAATATTAGTCATGAAGATATGGAAATAGAACTTAAAAGATTAGATTTTGATTATCAAGTAAAGAAAGACACATTTATTGTTACAATCCCTAGAAGAAGATTAGATATTGATCCTAATGTTAATGATATTGCTGAAGAAATAGGTAGATTATATGGTTATCATAATTTAGTTTCGACTTTACCTAAAACTAGTATTAGAAAAGGTGAATATGTTGGTAATGTTAAATATCGCAAAATTATTTCTAAAAGATTAAGAAGTTTAGGTTTAAATGAAGTTAAAACTTATACATTAGTTTCTCGTGAAATGGCTGATTTATTTAAATATGATAATAAAGAAAATATAATTTTGCCAAATCCGATGAGTAGTGATAAAGAATGTATTAGAACTACTTTAATTCCATCATTATTAAATGTTTTAAACTATAATAAAACACATAAAGTAAGCGATATTATGATTTATGAAATAGCTAAAACATACGACATAAACTATCAAGAAACTAGTAAAATATGTGTTTTAATGAAAGGTAATTATATTAATAACAATTGGAATAATATTAAAATACCAGTTGACTTTTATTTGATTAAAGGTATTTTAGAAAATATATTAGATTATTTAGGCTTAAAAAATCGTTATAGTTTAGTTGTTGATAATATTCCTAATATGCATCCTGGTATGAGTGCGAAAGTTTTATTAGATAGAAAAGAAATTGGTATTATTGGTAGAATTCATCCACTACTTGCTAAAGATGATATTTATCTATTTGAAATCAATATGGATGCTTTAATTACTAATATTAAACCTTTAAAATATAAAGAAGTTTCTAAATATCCAAGTATTAATAAAGATTTAGCTTTTATCGTTAAAAAAGATGTTTCTTCTAATGAAATAAGCGATGTGATTAAAAAATCAGGTGGTAGACTATTAAATAACATTGAAGTGTTTGATGTTTATACTGGTGAAAAATTGGAAAGTAATGAAAAATCAATTGCTTACTCTTTAACATTTAATGATCCAACTAAAACTTTAACTGAAGAAGAGATTAATACTTTGTTTGAAAAAATAATTAAAGATGTTGAAAGCAAATTAGATGCGAAATTAAGAAATATGTAGCATTTTATTTGCTTTTCTTTTTATTTTTGATATAATTATTTTAGGTGATGTTATGAACGATCATTTAGAAAAAAAAGTTGATTCGGCAATCGGTAACATTGAAATTGAAGGCCATGATATTTCACAAACAGAAAAAGCTCTAATTTTAAAAACTTTTAGAAAATATAAAGATCGTCTTGGTGATAAAGCAATTGATTCTCTTCTTTATGGATTAGTTAGTCAAATAGAATATGAGGAAAAAGAAGATGCCAAAACAAAGTAATATTAGTGAAGCTTTGAGTCATCAATCAAAATATTGTTATTCTAATAGTGATGTTTTGATTAATAGTCAAGGCATAAAGGATCAAGAAACTTTAGATATTGTTGAAAGAAGAATTAGTGCTTTAATGCTTTTAGATTTACAAACTAAGAAAACTCCTAAAGCTTTTGAATTATTTCGAATTGATTATTTATTGAAAATTCACGAGCATGTTTTTGGCTATCTTTATTCATTCGCTGGTAAAATAAGAACAGAAAATATAGTTAAAGGTAATACTCCTTTTTTCCGACCAGAATATATTGCTAGTTATTTAAGAATGACTATTGACAAAATGAAAGATGATGTGAAAAAATTAAAAACTAAAGAAGATGTTGTTCATTTTTTGGCTTATTATTACTCTGAATTAAATATTATTCATCCTTTTAGAGAAGGTAATGGACGAGTATTAAGGGAATATTTAAGACAAGTAGTTAATTTTATCTCTTTGAATAATTCTTTAGATTATGAACTAGATTTTTCTAGTATTGATGAAGAAGATAAAAAAAATTTATTGAACGGTTCAATTGTAAGTGCTGCTACTGGTGAATTAGAATATTTATATTTATTTTTTGATAGTACTTTAAAAGAAAAAGTAGTTAATCAATCATTTAAAAGATAAAATCTAGTTTTATCTTTTTTATGTTATAATATTATTTAGGTGAAGTATATGAGTAAAATAAAAGTGATGGATGAAATTCTAGCTAACAAAATAGCTGCCGGTGAAGTCGTTGAAAGATGTGCTTCAGTTGTTAAAGAATTAGTTGAAAATAGTATTGATGCTGATAGTCGTGAGATAAAAATTGAATTAAAAGAAGCTGGAACTAGTTTAATTAAAGTAACTGATGATGGTACTGGGATGGACAAAGAAGATGCTGTTGTAGCTTTTAGTCGTCATGCGACAAGTAAAATAATGGACGAATCTGATTTATACAACATTAACACTTTAGGTTTTAGAGGTGAAGCTTTAGCTAGTATTGCTTCTGTTAGTAATGTTTTACTTAAAACTAGTACAGGAGATGTTGGAACTTTAGTTAACATTAAAGGTGGTAAATTAGTCAAAGTTGAAAATACCGATGCTAGAAAAGGAACAGTTATTGAGGTAAGCGAATTATTTTATAATACACCAGCTCGTCTTAAACATATGAAAAGTTTATATACAGAATTAGCTAGTATTACGGATTATGTTAATAAAATAGCTTTATCACATCCCGAAATTAGATTTACTTTAATTAATAATAACAATATCATTTTGAAAACTGATGGTTCTAGTAATTTACTTAAAACAATAAGTGCGATTTATGGCATGGATACAGCTCGTAAAATGTTAGAGGTAAATGGTGAAGATGATGACTATATTATAAATGGTTTTATAAGTCTACCTGAAGTAAATAGATCAGGGAGAAATCACATTATTACTTTAGTAAATGGTAGAGTAGTTAGAAACCAAGAATTAAATAAAATAATTAATGATAGTTATCATTCTTATAAACCAGATAATAGATATCCTATTGTTGTTATAAATATTGAATTAGATCCTAGCTTAGTAGATGTTAATATTCATCCTACTAAGATGGATATTAAGTTTAGTAAATTAGAAGAATTATTAGATTTAGTAAAAAAAACAATTATTAATAAATTAAATAGACAAACATTAATTCCTGTAATAGAGCAACCAATCAATGATTTTAATGAATCAATTATTGAAGAAAAAGTAATAGAACATAAAGAAACAAAAATAGAATTAATAGAAACAAAAGAAGTATTTCCTAAAATTGAAAAGCCAAAATATGAAGAAATAACTTTAAATTTTGATAATGAAGTAATTAAAGAAGAAGAACCAAAATATGAAGAAAGACTACCTTTATTATATCCAGTTGGTTTAGTTCATGGGACTTATATAGTTTGTCAAAATGAAATAGGTATGTATTTAATTGACCAACATGCTGCTAAAGAAAGAGTAAATTATGAATTGTTTTTAGATAGATTATCTAATCCAATTAAAGATAAAATACCACTTTTATTGCCAATGACAATTGAATTATCTAATAATGAATATATTATTTTAAAAGAAAATTTTGAGTTTTTAAATAATATGGGATTCGATATTGAAGAATTTGGTATTAATTCTGTTATTATTAAATCTCATCCTGTTTGGTTAACTAAAGGTTTTGAAGATTTACAGATAAGGAAAATTATTGAAGCGGTTATCCATAAAGAAAAAGATTTTGATTTATCTAAATTTAATGATCATTTATCTGCTACTTTAGCTTGTAAAGCAAGTATTAAAGCTAATACTAATTTGAGTATTAATGAAATGGAAGAATTAATTAATGATTTAAGAAAATGTCATAATCCATTTAATTGTCCTCATGGGAGACCTACTATTATTACATTTACTAAATATGAATTAGAAAAAATGTTTAAAAGAAGTGGTTTTGAAAGTTTAAAATAAAGGAGAATTATTATGAATTTATTAGGTACAAAAGAAATTGAGACAGATAGACTGATATTAAAAATTCCAACTATGAAAGAGCAAAAGATATTATGGGAGATATTAATGATCCCTGAAGTTAATAGATATTATCTTGATATAAATAAAAAGTTTAAAGATAGATTGTTGAATTGGGAAATTCAAAAAAAATTTTATGAAGAAAAAGTTAATCATGCTAAAGATAAAGATAAATTTGAATGGAGTATATTTTTAAAAAATAATGGTGAATGTATAGGGCAAATCAATTCTCATATTTCTTCTAAAGAATGTGATGAAGAAAATACCATGTCACTAGGATGGTATTTTAATCCAAAATATCAAAAACGAGGATACGCAACTGAAGCAGCCTTAGCAATGATAAATTATATGTTTAATGAGGTTAATTTAAAAAAATACAAAACAAGTGCTGCAATTCCTAATATCGCTTCTTGGAAGTTAATGGAAAAATTAGGGTTTATTCGTGATAAAAACAAAACAATTTTTAATGAATATACGTTTGTTGATGAACCTGTAGAATCATATATTTATGAATTAAATAAAGATGAATATTCAAAATGAAGGTGGAAAAAATGGATATTGATTTTAAAGAAAATGATTATAGATTTTTAGTTAGATGTTCGGCTTTTATTATTAATTCAAAAAACGAGATATTATTATTTAAATATAAAAATGCTGATTATTATTTATTGCCAGGTGGAAGAGTAAATAAATTAGAAGATAGTAAGACAGCAATAATAAGAGAAATAAAAGAAGAATTAGGAATAGAATTGGATTTTGAATTATTATGTGTTTTTGAAAATATTTTAAAAGAAGAAAAAATTCAAAATATAGATTTTTGTTATTATGCTAAGTATAATGGCGTAATAACTCCACAGGAAGATAAAAATCAAATATTTCAATTTATTGATATAAAAAAAATAGAAGATTATAATTTAAAACCTTCTATTTTAAAAGATATTATTAAAAAATTTGATATTAATTTAAAACATTTTATTAATTATGAATAAATTATTGAATAATAAGTTAATTTATAGTATACTTGTTAGTAGGAATATTTAGTTGTTGAGTGTCTGCCGAATCTTAAAAGAGAGGAGGTTTGATAAAATGTCAAAAAGAATTTTTATAATAAAAGTTCTAAAACACATTATTATCATTTTATCACTTCTTATCGTAATGATAATAGTTATAAAAAAATGACACTTAATTCAATAAAGAATTAAATGTCTTCCAAAAATCTAGGTAGACATTCAACATTGCAAAACTGAATGTTCCCTTTTTTATTATATGCAAGTTTTTTCCTTACATACTAATAATAACATATATTTAACATTTTCGCAATATTCTATGCTATAATATTTACAAATTTAGGTGGTGATAATATGGTTAGCCAAGAAAGAATTAAAGAATATAAAGATTGTTTTGAAAATTTATCTTTTTTTTCGTATAATCCATTTATATTAGATGAAATAGAAAATTTATGGAATTTATCAAACTATATCTATTATAAGTATGTTGAAGTAATAAAAAAGATTAAGTTCGAAAAATATGATTTTTCTTATGTTAGTTTGGAAGAAAATATCTCTTTGGTTCAACAATTTTTGGATAAGTATCATATAAATATTTCAATAAAAGAATTAATTGTAAATGGTAATATAGTATTTAAGAAAATAGACAAAAAAATTAAAGATGGAACATCATATTATGATAAAGATAATAAAAGAATGATTGAAATTTATTTACATAATAATATTATTGATAGTTGTATTATAATTCATGAAATTATGCATTATTTAAATCAACCTGAAAGTAAAAGAAACTTTGTAAGTGATTTATTAACAGAATCATTATCTTATGGAATAGAATTTATATATATTGAAGAATTAAAAGACACAAGTTATTATAATGATATGAATATATTTATGAGATTTGTTGCTCGCACAATTTTAAAATATATGGATAAAGTATATTATTGTTATAAGTTGATTTTACTATATAAAAAGGAAAAAGATATAAGTTTAGAAGCATATAATAAAGTTTTTAAAGATAAAAATTATGAAAAAACAATTAATTTTTTTGAAGAATATGTTAAAGAAAAAAATCTTGTTGTTAAAGATACTTGGAATGTTATAGGTTTTCCTATTGCAATTTATATATTAGAAACATATAAAAAAGATAACGATTTTATTAAAATATTAATGGAATATAATAAAGCAATAAATGAAAAAAGTTATCAAGAATGTTTAGATATAATAGGATTAAATATTGATACTGAATTTGTAGATAAAATAAAATCATCTACGGATAGTTTTCTAGAATCATTAAGTAGTCAAAAAGTTAAGAAATTATAATAAAATATTTTAATTTATGATATAATTAAATTGTTGAGGTGAAATTATGCGATTAAGTGAAAATTTTTTCTATACATTTAGAGAAGATGTTAAAGATGAAGAAACTGTAAGTGGCAATTTACTAGTTAAAAGTGGAATGGTTAAAAAAATAGGTAATGGAATTTATATGTATATGCCACTTGGATTAAAAGTATTAAAAAATATTGAAAATATCATTAGAGAAGAAATGAATAAAGCCGGTGCTAATGAATTATTGATGCCTAATTTGTTACCAGAAGATGTTTATATAAGTAGTGGTAGAAGAGATAATTTTGGCCATGATATGTTTAGTTTAAAGGATAGATATAATAGAAGTTTAGTACTTGGCCCTACTCATGAAGAATTTTTTGTAGAAGCAGCTAGAATGAAAATTAAATCATATAAAGATATGCCTTTTAATTTATATCAAATAGGAAACAAATATCGTGATGAACCAAGACCTAGATATGGATTAATAAGAGTAAGAGAATTCTTTATGAAAGATGCTTATAGTTTTGATACTTCATTAGATAGTTTAAATAAATCATATATGAAAATGTTTAATGCTTATAAAAATATATTTGATAGAATTGGTATTGATTATCGTATTGTAACAGCTGATACAGGTGTTATGGGTGGATTATTAAGTGAAGAATTTCAAGCCGTAACTGATATTGGTGAAGATATATTAGTTTTATGTGATTGTGGATATTCATCTAATATCGAAGTAAGTGAATGCATAATAAATAAAGAAAAAGCTGAAAAACCTAAAGAAAAAGAATTGGTTTATACACCAAATGCAAAAACAATTGAAGAAATATCTCATTTATTAAATGAAGATAAAAATAAATTTGTTAAAACTTTGATTTATAAAATAGATGATACTTTATATGCTTGTTTAGTTAGTGGTGATAGAGAAA
>CAMLYN010000052.1 GCA_946491675.1 uncultured Mycoplasmatota bacterium
AGCGACAATCGCTAAAAATCCTCCTAAAATAAGAACGAAAATACATACATCAATCGCATTTTCAAAACCTAATATCGGTGATAGTAAAATTTCTGATAATGTTGCACCGACAACTCCACTACCATTAACAATTTCTTCAACGCCTTCAGCATTAGTTACAAACTCTGCTTTAGGTAGAAAATGTGAAACAATTCCTAAAGCAAATATCAATATGAAGATAATTGAAAATGCTGTTAAAAAGCCTTTTCTTTTTTTCTTCGCCATATTATTCTCCCTTTCTTACAATAATTGTGCCTGTTTTTCCTAACAAAGCATCTTTAATTTTACTTAATGATGTAATAATAGCTTGACCATTTTTTTTATGAGTTACATAATCTATGCATGCTTCAATTTTAGGAAGCATACTTCCCTTTTTAAACTCATCGTTTTTCATGTACTCTTTTGCTTGTTTAACAGTTAATAAATCTAATTTTTGTTCATTTTCTTTACCAAAATTAATACATACTTTATCAACTGCAGTTAAAATTAAAAATATATCAGCATCTAAACTAATCGCTAGTTTAGCACTTGTTTTATCTTTATCAATAACCGCATCAATTCCCTTAAAACCACTCTTTGTTTTAACAATTGGTATTCCACCACCACCAGCAGCAATAACAATATTTTTTTTAGTAACCAAATCTTTTATAACTTTCGCTTCAATTATTTTTAAAGGTTCAGGACTAGCAATTACTCTTCTAAATCCTCGACCAGCATCTTCTTTAAAAATATAGCCTTTTTCTTTACTAATTTGATCAGCTTCTTCTTTTGTGTAAAAACTACCGATTGGTTTAGTTGGATTTTTAAAAGCGACATCCTTAGCATCAACTAATACTTGTGTTATTACTGTTATACAATTTTTACGCATATTTCTTTTTAGTAATTCTTTTTGAATTGATTGTTGTAAATGATAACCAATATAACCTTGACTCATTGCCCCACATTCAGCAAATGGCATATCAGGAGTATTAGCTTCTTCATGAGATACTTGCATTGCCAAATTAATCATTCCTACTTGTGGACCATTACCATGAGTTATAACTACTTCATAACCATCTTCAATAATATCGACAATATTTTTAGCCGTTTTCTTAATTAAGTCTAACTGTTCTTCTGGGGTATTGCCTAAAGCATTCCCCCCTAATGCGATAACTACTTTTCTTTTCATTTATATAAAGTTGCAAACATAACAGCTTTAATCGTATGCAATCTATTTTCTGCTTGATCAAATACTTTAGATTGCTTTGATTCAAAGACTTCGTTAGTTACTTCCATTTCAGTTAAACCGAATTTTTCGTGAATTTCCTCGCCGATTGTCGTTTTTAAGTCATGAAAAGATGGTAAACAATGTAAGAAAATTGCATCTTCATTTGCTAATTCTAATAATTTTTTATTAACTTGATATGGTTTTAATAACTTGATTCTCTCTTCCCAAATACTTGCATCTTCTCCCATTGAAACCCATACATCAGTATATAAAACATCAGCACCTTTGACCGCCTTTTTAGGATCGTCTATAAATTCAACAGTAGAATTATATTTTTTAGCAAATCCAAGACACTCGTCAATTAATTCTTTTTTAGGTATTAATTCTTTTGGTGAGCAACAAACAAAATTGATTCCTAATTTTGAACAAACAACCATTAATGAGTTAGCTACATTATTACGACCATCACCTAAAAACACTAATTTTTTACCACGAATACTACCAAATTTTTCAACTATTGTCATAACATCGGCTAGCATTTGGGTCGGATGAAATTCATTAGTTAAACCATTCCAAACTGGTACTTTAGAATACTTAGCTAATTCTTCAACAATACTTTGATCAAAACCACGATATTCAATACCATCATACATTCTAGCTAAAACTCGAGCAGTATCTTCAATACTCTCTTTTTTACCCATCTGCGAACCAGTCGGACCTAAATAAGTCACTCCCATACCTAAATCATAAGCCCCAACTTCAAAAGCACATCTTGTTCTAGTCGAATCTTTTTCAAATAATAAAACAACATTTTTACCTTTTAAATAAGCATGATTTTTATGTTCTTTCTTTTTATTTTTAAAAAGAATCGCTAATTTAATTAAATACATTATTTCTTCAGGTGTATAATCAATTAACTTTAAAAAATCTCTCCCATAGAAATTCATTTTACATCTCCCTTTCCAGTGGCATACTCATACATCTTGGGCCACCACGACCTCTTGATAATTCAGCACTAGGCATTTCTAATACTTTAATGCCATGTTCTTTTAAAAACTTATTAGTTTCTTCATTTCGATCATAAACAATAACTACTCCTGGAGCAATACATAATGTATTAGAGCCATCATTCCATTGTTCTCTTTCTGACGCAATTTTATCGCCACCAGCACATGGAATAAGCGTAATTTTTCTTTCTAGATAATGTGATAAAATGTTTTCTAATGAATCATTTATCTCTTTAACGTTTAAATCTTCATCACTATCAGGTATATCCCCTTCTGTAATTTCAAAAACTTGTAATGTGTCCATAATACCTGGATGGTAAGTGAATTTATCATAATCAATTTGCGTAAAAACGGTATCTAGATGCATAAATGCCCGACTATTTGGAATGTTAAAAGCTAAAACAGTATCAATTTTACAGGACTTATCTTTAAATAAATTTTTAGCTAATTGATCAATTGCTTCTGGACATGTCCTTTGAGAATAACCAACAGCTATAATATGTTCATTTAAATTTAAAACGTCACCACCTTCAATATGATGTGGTAGATATCTATCATAATAAAGTGCTAACTGATCTTTAAACTCTGGATGATATTCAAAAATATATTCCGCATAAATTGTCTCTCGATTTCTTGTAACTGAATACATTTTATTTAAAGCCACACCATTCCCAATACTAGCAAAAGGATCTCTTGTAAAATATAAGTTAGGCATTGGTTTTGCTAAAAATTTAGATTCCTCACTAACTAAATCAACTAAAGATTTTTCAACCTCTCTCTTTTCACGATCTAGCTCGCCAATCTGAATTCCTTCCATTGTTTTTAAAACTAATTCTTTCATATCTTCAATACTATCTAAATATTCATACACTAAATTTTTATATTTTGGTGTCCTAATACCAGCTTCATAAATAAATTGTTTTAAAAATCTTTCTTTAATACCTGGATTAAACATTAAAACCTCAGTCATTAAATCTTCTAAATAGACAACTTCAACGCCGTTTTCTTTTAAAATTCTAGCAAATTCATCATGTTCTTTTTGGGCAACTGGTAAATATGGAATATCATCAAACAATAACTCACTTAATGTATCAGGAGTTAAATTTAATAATTCCTTACCTGGACGATGTAATAAAACTTTTTTTAATTTTTTTATTTCACTATTAACTTTTATAGCGTTCACTTTTTCACCCTTTCAAAAATTCTTTTAATCTTTCTGTTTTTGGATTATTAAATAATTCTTTAGGACTACCTCTTTCTAAAATTTTGCCTTCATCCATAAAAATTATTTTTGTTGCAAAATTAGAAGCAAAATTTAATTCATGTGTTACAACAATCATTGTTATGCCTTCTTTAGCAACATCTTCCATTAAATTAAGTACTTCTTCAATCATTTCTCTATCCAAAGCTGAAGTTGGCTCATCAAATAATATTACTTTAGGATTAGTCATTAATGCTCTTATAATGGCTACCCTTTGTTTTTGACCACCTGATAAATCAGCTGGATAATCATTTTCTTTATCTTCTAATTTAATTTGTTTTAAATATTCTTTAGCTTTTTTAATAGCTTCTTGTTTACTTAATAATTTAGTTTTAATAGGAGCTAAAGTAATATTTTCTAAAACGGTTAAATTTTCAAATAAATTAAATGATTGAAATACCATACCAATTTCATTAGTATTATGTATTTTTGTAATATCTTTGTTGTTAAAATATATCTTACCACTAGTAGGACTTTCTAATCTACCTAAACATCTAAGTAATGTGCTCTTACCACTTCCTGAAGGACCTATAATAACTATTTTTTCTCCTTCTTTAATATCTAAATCAATTTCTTTTAAAACCTTTACTTTATCAAATTTTTTAACTAATTTTTTAACTTCGTACATGATTTAATTTCCTTTCTAGCATTCTCATAAATTTAACTAATAAGAATGTGAAGAATAAATAAATTAAAGCTGATACTATTAAAGGAAAAAAGTAATCATATGTCCTACTTGATACTATATCAGAGGCTTTAAGTAGTTCAACTATTCCAATATATCCAGCTACTGATGTATCTTTTAAAAGTGTTATAAATTCATTACCTAAAGCTGGTAGCATATTTTGTAGTACTTGTGGAAAAATAACATATCGCATTGTTTGAAAATAAGATAAACCTAATGTTTTTGCGGCTTCCTTTTGTCCATTTCCAATTGATAAAATTCCTGATCTTATAATTTCTGAAACATAAGCAGCTGAGTTTAAACCAAATGTTAAAACTCCGACTAATACAATTGGAATATCAACAGTTTTGAAAACAACATAATATAAAATCATTAATTGTAATAAAACAGGTGTTCCCCTTATGACATAAACATAAAAATCACATATTTTAGCAAGTATCTTTAATTTGTGTTTTTCTTTGTTATAATCTTTTATTAAAGAAATAATCATCCCTAAAAATATTCCAATTAAAACTGCAAAAAAAGCAATAATTAAAGTGTTTTTAATGCCTTCTAAAAAATATAAATATCTATCATCATAAATAAAGCTTTTATAAAAAGAATCACCTATATCATTAAAAAAATTCATTTTGAATACTTAATAATATATTCTTCTATCTTATTTTCATCTATTAATCTTTGTAATACATTATTAACTACATCTAAAAGTTCTTTATTTCCTTTTTTAACTACCATACCATATTTATCAGTAAATAAAATTCCATCTAAAATTTTTAATTCAGGATTTTCTTTTACTAATTCTTTAGCAGGTAATTCATCCATTACGATACAATCTGATTTACCACTTTTAACATCTTCTGCTGCTGCTAGATATTTTTTTTGAGTTATTATATTAGCATCTTTATAATTTTCATGTAAGTATAAATCAGCCGTTGTTCCTAATTGAACAGATATAGTTTTATCTTTAATATCATCAATAGATTTAATATTACTATCATTTTTAACTACAACAACTTGATTTGATACAACATATTCAATAGAAAAATCAACTTGTTCTTTTCTTTCTTCATTAATACTCATTCCTGCTGCTCCAATATCACCTTTACCTGATTTTATTTCGTTAATAATAAAATCAAAAGCAACATCTTTAACAACTAATTCTTTACCCAATTCTTTAGCTATTTCTTTGCCTATTTCAATATCTACTCCAACAATTTCACCATTTTCATAAAATTCATAAGGAGCGAATCCAGCTTCAGTAATTAATACTAATTCGTTATCGTTTTTACCACAACCAACTAATAAACAAAGTATAATTACTACTAATACTTTCTTTAACATTATCCCTCCCCTATATTGTATCTAACATAATGATATCATTTTTATTTTAAAAAGTAAATGAATTTGTCGAAATATAAGAAAAAAACACAAATTAATGTGTCTTTCCAGCATTTAAAAATAGATTATAAACATATTGTTTTTGTTCTTGATTATTAATTATTTCTAACTCAACATCATTATTATTTATTTTTTCTATTGCAAATCTAATTTCTATTGGTTTAAAATTGCTTATCAAATAAACATAATCAAATTCATTATCATTTATTCTTGAAAAACAAATATATTCTTTATTATTATCTAATGTAATTAATTCTCCAACTTCTAATTTCATTTTTTCACCTACCTAGATTTAACATCATTTTCTTTATCTATTTCTTCTTCTTCTAATTTATAAAACATATAAGATGAATAAAGTCCTATAATAATTGGCATTAAAGCTAAAGAAATATTTTTTTTAATATTTTGAATATTCCATTTTGATTCACTAACTGTTTCATTAGGATATAATTCTAAAACTTTTTTAGTATTAACATCTAGATTAGTAATTATATATTTTTGCCCATCTGAACCAACTACAATAGATCCTTCTGGCAATAAATTGCCATTTTTATCTACAATATCTATACTTACCATATCTTCTGATAATTGAACTGTTTCACCATCTACATTAGTACCATTATTAACATTTTTTTGTGGTAATGTTAACCTTATTATAGGTAATTTATTTTCTCCTTCTTCATATTTTCTTTGAATTAAAAAATTGCCTTGATAATATTCATCTAACATTATATTTATTTGTATAGATTGATTACCTAAATTCTCTTTTAAAATATCATTTAAATTTATCCATCCTGAAATTGGGCCATCAAAATGAATTTTAATATTCAACTCTTCTATATTCTTAAAATTCTTTTTACAATAAACATCTATAACATCTTTAATATCTTCTCCTTGTTTAATTTCTATATCAATTATCTGATTACCATCTTGTATAGAAATATAATCAAATGAACAAGAATTTATCATAGATTCATTTTCTCCAATAAAGCTAATATTATCATTTGATATAGTTTGAACATTTGATAAATTATCTAATATAATTTCAGGATTTATACCATATACATCACAAAATATTTCTGAATAATTTATTACTGAAGATGGAGTTATAGTGCTTTCTTTTTTCTCAAATCCGAGCATCATAACAGTCATTACTGCTAAAACTAATGGTAATGGCCAAAATTTAAATTTTCTTCTTTTTATAACCTTATAAGTTTGATTTGGATCATTTTGTTCAGAATTAATATATTGTTTCGCAGCTTCCTCAATTTCATTTGATTTAACTGATTCATTATTTTCCAAAAAGATTCCCTTATTTTTAAATTTTGAAAACATTTTATTTATTATCTCATTTATTTTGTTATTATCTTTCATATTATTTTCACTCCTCACTAATTATTATAACACAAAATATAAAAAAACACAAATTAATGTGTTATTTCTAATATATTAGAATCAATTATTGAATATAAATATAAATTAACTTTCTTGTCAGATACACTTTCAATAAAATTTTTATAACCAGTTAATTGTTCAACATATTTTTTATCATCGACATTTTTTAATTTATAATCAATTATATCAATATGATCACTATACTCTAACATCAAATCGATAATACCATGATATTTTATATCATCTTTAATATAGATAAATTCATATTCTTTATATATTTTTGCATTTTGACAATTTTTTAAAATATCATTTTTTAAAAAATTATTAATTTTTTCTTGATAAAATTTATTTTCTAAATTTATTTCTT
>CAMLYN010000053.1 GCA_946491675.1 uncultured Mycoplasmatota bacterium
CAACAGTAGGATTGATAAGAATAGGAGAAATGTTATCAGGACAAAGTAGTAGTATATTAACTAATGGTTATACAGCAATAAGTAGTTATAATAATGCAAGTGCATATTGGACAATGACATCATATACTAGTTCTTACGCTTGGAGCGTGCGCAACAGTGGTGACGCCAGCGGTTCTGTGTCCGGTGTGGGTGGTCTCCGTGCAGTTATAGTGGTCAGCTCTGATGTCACCATTACCGGAGGTAATGGTACTTGGTCAAGTCCGTATCAGATATAAAATAAGAGAAATGGCTTATAGATTTATAAGTCATTTTTATATATTTTTTTTAACTTCAATTATATGATGAATAGTAACATAAATAATATTAATACTGCTTGCTATTACTAAACTCCATAAACCTAAACCCATGTTACAACAAATAATCAAACAAATTGTTCTTAAAATCATACCAACTAATGTCCCAAACATTGCTTGACTAGATTTACCAATCGCTTGTAAAGTAGATGTTAGTGGTGATTGAATATAATGAAGCAGACAAATAGGAGCTAAAACTTTAATATAATTTATTCCCTCATTAGTATTAAAAATCAATTTTAAAGGTATTTCAGGAATTAAAGTAAAAATAATAGTGGCTGGAATACCAATTAGTAAAGAGAAGAATAAAGCTTGTTTAATTTTACTTTTAACATAACTATATTTTTTATTGCTATATCCCTGACTTACAATAGGAAGTAATGCTTGTGATATCGCACCAGTAAAAAATGAAGGTAGTAAAATTAAAGGCATAACGTATCCATTTAAAATACCATATTCTGTTAAAATATATTGATTGGAAAAACCAGTTTTAAGTAAAAAAAAGGTTAAGATAATTGGTTCAAAAAAAGCTCCAATTGTTCCAATTAAACGACTACCAGTAGTAGGCAAACTTATTTCTAAAATATCTTTGATATTACTCAAATTAGGAGTAATATCATTTTTATTTAATTTAAAATTTTTAGGTAAAAAGAAGAATAAAATAATAATTGATGTTAATTCACTAATAATATTAGATAAAATTAAAAAAGCTACTGCATATTCTAATCCTTTCATTAAAAATAAAGGAGTAAATAAAATAATACTAATTAATCTAGTTATATCTTCAGTAATATTAGACACTACATGAGGAATCATTTTTTGTCTTCCAAAAAAATAACCTCTTAAAATACCCGATATTGAAATAAAAGGTAAAACTAAACCGATAGCAATAATTGAATAATAACTACGAGGTTCATGAAGTAAATTATTAGCAATAAATCTTCCACTAATTAAAATGGTTATCATAATTAAAATATTAATAATAATGGCAAGTGAAACAGCAGAAAAAACTAATTTTTTGTTATTTCTTTTATCTTCAGATACTAATTTAGATATAGCGGTAGGAAGACCTAATGTACAAATAGCAATAAACAACATAAAAGTAGGATTTACTAGCATATATAAGCCAATTCCTTCAGTTCCAACTAATCTTGTCATAACAATTTTAATAATCATACTCAAAACTTTAGTTATAAATCCTCCAATAATTAAAATAAGTGTAGCTACAACAAATTTATTTTTTTTCATAAATCACCTTTAAAAATATTAAAATTTCTTATATAATATATGTATAAGTTTAAAGAAATAAAACTGATTAATTTATTAGGGAAGTGTAATAATGCTAGAAAATAATAGTCGATATTTTGAAATCTTAAACGATATTAAAAACACTTTAATAACTACAAGAAATAAAGTAATTGAGAGTACTAATAAAGATTTGATATTAAAGACATTAATAAACCAATTGGTGTAAGTGAATATAAAATTTTATCAGAAATACCATAATTTTTAGAAAATACACTACCTAGTATTAAAGATATTGAGAAAAGATTAGAAACTGACATTTTATAGTTTAATGAAAATAATTGTTAAAAAGGAATGATAATAAATGGATATCGAATTTAATAGTTTAGAAGAGTTATATAATAGATTAAAACCGGCTTTAAATACTAAACAAAGAGAAATGATAAGAAATGGTTATAACTACATAAAAATAGAAGATATATGGAATTATTTAAAGGAGATAAAGTGGAAAAAAGCTAATAATTTATCTTTATATGAAATGGTAAGTGATGTTTTAAATATTGATGATATAGCTATTGATGGTTATTTAAAACAAAAACTAAATTTAAAAAAAAGAGAAGTTTATTTTAAAGAAGAGTGATAAAATGAAAGTAACAAAAATAAGTAGTTTTGAACAATTATATAAAAAACTACAAAAATACATTAAAAATACTGAAGAATTAGAAGAAGTAAAAAAAGCCTATATTTTCGCTAATGAAAAACATAAAGGTCAAAAACGAGCTAGTGGAGAAAATTATATTATTCATCCTTTGAATGTTGCTTATATTTTAAGTGATATTCATGCAGATAGTAAGACAATTGAAGCAGCACTACTTCATGATACAATTGAGGATTGTGATGTAACTAAAGAAGAAATAGAAGAAAAATTTGGCCTAGAAGTAGCTAAATTAGTGGAAAGTATTACCAAAATTAATAAAATTAATTTTAGTGGTGATACTGAAGCAACTATTGCTAATCAAAGAAAAATATTAGTAGGAATGACTGAAGATGTAAGAGTTATTATTTTAAAGCTAGCTGATCGACTACATAATATGCGAACTTTATGGGCTTTATCAGAAAAACGGCAAAAAGCTAATGCAAAGGAAACATTAGACATATTTACACCAATTGCTCATCGATTAGGTATTAATAGTATTAAGTCAGAATTAGAAGATTTATCTTTAAGATATTCTAAACCGGATGTTTATTATCAAATTGTTGAAAAATTAAATAAAACAAAGGTTGAAAGAGATAACTATATCGTTGAAATGATGGAAAGTGTTTCTAAAATATTAAATGACCATGGCGTAAAACATGAAATAAAAGGAAGAAGTAAGAGTATTTATAGTATTTATAAAAAATTAGATAAAGGTAAATCTTTTAATGAAATATATGATTTGTTAGCACTTCGTGTATTCGTTGATACAGAAGCTGAGTGTTATCAAGCATTAGGGTTAATTCATTCAAAATTTAGACCAATTCCTAAACGTTTTAAAGATTATATTGCAATGCCAAAAACTAATATGTATCAATCGTTACATACAACGGTATTTGGTATTGATGGACAGTTATTTGAAATTCAAATTAGAACTTATGAAATGGATAAAGTAGCAGAAAATGGTATTGCATCTCACTGGTCATATAAAGAAGGAAAATCTAATATGCAAAGTGAAATGGAACAAAAACTTCAGTTTTTTAGAGTTATTATGGAACTTAAAAATGAAGAAAATGATGAACAATTCGTCGATTCAGTTAAAGAAGATGTTTTAAAAGATACTATTTATGTATTTACACCGATGGGTGATGTAATTGAATTACCAAATGGTTCAACACCAATCGATTTTGCTTATCGCGTTCATTCTAAAGTAGGAGATACAACCGTTGGAGCAATTGTTAATAATAACATTGTTCCCTTAGATTATAGATTAAAAGATAATGATATTGTTAAAATAAATACTAATAAAAGTTCAACACCTAGTAAAGAATGGTTAAATGTTGTCAAAACAACACAAGCTAAAAATAAAATTAAAGCATTCTTTAATAAAACAATTAAAGAAGACAACCATAATAAAGGCGAAGATTTATTAAATAAAGAATTAAGAAAAAGAAAAATATCTAATGCAACATTTATGGAGAATATTGATAAAATATTAGATGAATTTAAATGCGCTGATATTAATGAACTATATATTAATATCGGTAATAATAAATATAGTGCAACACAAGTAGTTAATATTATTACTGATGAAAATATTACTAAAGAAGAATTAATTTTAAATAAAACTAAAGATAAAGAAGTATCTTTACCAAATGTTAAAAATGATATTATTGTTAAAGGAATTGATAATATTAAAGTTAATATTGCTTCTTGTTGTAAACCAATTCACGGTGATCGTATCGTTGGTTATATTACTAAAGGATATGGTATAACAGTTCATCGAATGGTTTGTCCTAACGTTAGTGAATTAAATGAACGATTAATTGATGTTAAATGGAATGATTTAATTACTAAAAAATATCCAACAAGTTTACTAATAAAATCTTTAGATAATAAAAATATTTTGATGGAAGTAGTTGCTAAAACTTCAAACAGTGATATTACGATTGAAAGTATTAAATCTTTATCTAGTGGTAGTGATTATATTTATCAAATTACGGTTTTAGTTGAAAATAAAGAAAGATTGACTAAATATATGAATGATTTAAGAATGATACCAAATATTTTAAGTGTTGAAAGGTTGATAAAGTGAAACTAGTTGTTCAAAGAAGTAAAGAATCAAGTGTGTCAGTTGATAAAAAAATAGTTGGTGAAATAAACTTTGGATTAGTTGTTTTAGTTGGTTTTACTCATACTGATACCTTAGATGATATTAAATATTTAGTTAAAAAATTAGTTAATCTTCGTATTTTTGACGATGAAAATCATATTATGAATAAATCATTATTAGATGTAAATGGTAGTATTTTATCAATTTCACAATTTACTTTGTATGCTGATACAAAAAAAGGAAATAGACCAAGTTATATTAATTCAATGAAAGCAAATGAAGCCAGTAAGATGTATGATTTATTTAATGAAGAATTAAGAAAATATAATATTAATATTCAAACCGGTATTTTTCAAGCTGATATGTCAGTTAATATAATTAATGATGGTCCGGTTACAATTATTTTAGAAAGCTAATATAGGAGGCGTTATATGATTAAAAATAAATTAGATTTTAAATTAATCAACATTGCTTTGATTGCTATTATTTGTTTCTTTATTTATCAATCAGGAGCTTTATGGTTGGGAATTTTAGATAAAATATTAAAAATTATTTTACCTTTATTGGCAGGATTTGTTATTGCTTACGCATTATATCCTCTTTTAGAATCTTTGGTTAAACATAAAATTCCTAAAGGATTAGGTGTTGGAATTATCATTGTGGCTGTTATAGCTATTATTGCTACAATATTAGTTTTATTAGTGCCACTTTTATCTAATCAAATTTTAAGTTTAATTGATTCTTTAATTGTTTTTATAAAAGAAGTATCAGCTAATTTTAATATTGATTTAGGTAATTTTGGAGATACATTAATGAATACTTTTAATCAGATAATTACTAATGTCGGTAAATTTGTATCTGATGGAGCAGTTAAAACAATAAATACTTCAATTAATGTTATAACTAATGTCTTTATTGCTTTAGCTTCTAGTGTTTATTTTTTGTTAGATATGGATAAAATAAGAAGAAGTATTAAAGCATTTTTAGCTAGTAAATCTAAAAAACTATATGAATATGTTGCTACTTTAGATACAGAAATAAAAAATTATATTAAAGGTTTTTTAATTATTGTTTGTATTAGTTTCTTTGAATATACTCTAGTTTATTATATAATTGGTCATCCTAATGCTTTACTTTTAGGATTCCTATCTGGTTTAGGTAACTTTGTTCCTTATTTTGGAGGTATATTTGTTCAAGTAATTGGTGTTGTAACAGGGTTTACTATTAGCCCAGCTTTAGGATTAACAGTTATTATTGTTACACTTATTACTTCGATGATTGATTCTTATGTTTTAAATCCATTAGTTTATGGTAAGAGTAATCAAGTTCATCCGATTGTCGTAATTGCTGCTGTATTTGGTGGGGGTATTTTATTTGGTTTTATGGGAATTATTATTGCCTTACCACTTTCAATTTTAATTATTACAAGTTATAAATTTTATGATAAAAATAGAAAGGAGTTAGAACTTGCTAAAAGAAATTCAAAATAGAAGAAGTATTCGAAATTATTTAACCGACGAAATAACAAAAGAGGAGGTTTTAGAGTTATTAAAGGCTGGTACAATGGCACCTTCAGCTAAAAATAATCAACCTTGGCGTTTTGTTATTGTTTCAACTGATACTAAAAATAAAATCAGTAATAAAATGGTGGAGTTAGTCGGGCCTAATAAAACAGCTGAAGTTATTAAAACTGTTCCTTATTTAGTTTTAGTCTATAATAAAGATAATGAATATTTTAATCATTTATCGATTGGAGCAGCAATTGAAAATATTTTATTAGAAGCAACTAATAGAGGATTAGGTACTTTATGGATTGGCTATATTAAAAAAATTGAAGATTATGTCAAAGAATTAGTTGATATTGATTATGAATTAGTATCAGCTATCGCTATTGGCGTTAAAAATGAAAACCCAATTGCTCGACCACGATTAAATTTAGAAGATGTTTTAATTGATAAGAATTAAAGTATTTTTAATAGTTTAATATAATATGTAGTTTGATTTTTAACTTTTTACTGTAAAAAAAATTTACAAAAAGAAGAATTATTTAGGGTGAACATATGAAAAAAGTATTGAAAAATAATGGTAAAAGTCTTAAGTTGACAACATTGGGCTTTACGTTAATTGAGTTGTTAGCGATAATAATAATACTAGCAATCGTAGCATTAGTCACAACATCAATCATATTAGATGTAGTAGAAGATCCATATGCAGTAGGCGATTTGTTAAAAGTAGATGTAGGAGGAGGACAAAGTCAGAATATCTATGTATTAGAAGTAAATGGCGATGAAATAACAGGAATATTAGATCGCAATTTAGGAAGTACAGTAGCATGGATAAACCAAAGTGATTATGATAGTGCAGGAGGAAATTGGGACAGTGATAGTGAAGAGATTTATAATCAAAATCTATATAAATTTGGGCCAATAACAGCAAATAAAGCATTAGAAGAAAGAACAAGTAGTTGGAGTAATGTAACAAGTAAAAAAATACCAAGTGCTGAAGATATATTAAAATTAACTGAATTTTATCAAAATTTAAGCGATAAAAGTAATTGGGAAAGAGAATATTTTACGGATTTTTATGATTTCTTCCAAGCGAATGAGAGTATGCAAAATTGTAGTAGTGGAAGAGAATGTCGGGAAGTAATTATAGCAGCAGGAGGAGAAAAATATTTATTACCAGAGTGGGCGACAATAAATTTACAAACAACGGGTGATTGTTCAGAAAATGCAGCATATGCATATTGGACAAGTACGCCAATGGATTATAAAGTTGCCTCCGTTCCGGACGTCGCTTGGTGCGTCTACATCGGTGGTGGACTCGACAACCGCGACGTTGTCAACTCTGGCCGCGCGGGGGTCCGCCCAGTTGTAACTATCGATATATCTAAAGTCCAAAGTAAATTA
>CAMLYN010000054.1 GCA_946491675.1 uncultured Mycoplasmatota bacterium
TATCGCCTAAATCAGCTTTTTCAAACAATGTATATTGTTCTTCACCAACATTATCTAATTTTACATAAATTTGAATTTGACCAAATTTATCTTGAATGTGCATAAAACCAGCTTTACCCTTACCTCTTTTAGTCATAATTCTTCCAGCTACTATTACGGGAATATCGATTTCATGTAATTCCTCTTTAGTTTTATCAGCATATTTTTCCTTAATTTCTTTCGAATTAGAAGTAACATCAAATCTAGAACCAAACGGATCAATTCCTAAACTTTCTAATTCTTTCATTTTTTCTCTTCTTACTAACTCTTGTTCTGTAAATTCTCTCATCTTATCTCCTCAATTCTTGTATTTGTGAAATTATCTGCAATTCCACATTTGCTTTTACTATATAATACCATAAAAGCATTAATTATTACCACTAAAATTTGAAAAAATCCTAATAAATTAATTAAAATAAAATACATATTATCATTAGTTAAATATAAAATTATAAACATAAAAAACATATAACCTAAACCATTAATAATAACAGCTCGTCCAACATAATCTTCTAGTTGAATATTTTTGTCTTTAATAATTTTTATTTTTAATAATTTTTGCCCTATTGTTTGCCCATTATTTATAAATGGAATTACAACAAAACTGCCTATGATTAAGATAGTATTAATAATATTTATACCAATATTATTTTTATCAATATTATGAGTAATTTCTTTACTCTTATTAAAATACTCATTTATATCTATTTTATTTTCAATATAACTTTCATTTAAATTATTCATTTCTATTTCATACTTATTAATTGGTAATAACTGTTTTACCAAACAAATTAGTATAAATATTATTAACATATCAATTAAATATGCTAAAAATCTTTTAAGTGCTATATTCATCTCTTACCTCACTAACCAACTTTATAAATTCTTCCCTTTTATTGACTTTCATGAACATTTGTTTATATTCTTTAGAAATATTTTTTAAATAATGACAAATATGTGTTCTCATTTCTAAAATAGCAATTCTTTCTGGTTTAAATTCCAATAGATAATTGAAATGTTTTAAAATCATATCTAATCTTTCATTAATTGTCACTTCTTTTATTTCTTTATTATCTAAATAATCTAAGCAATCTTTTATTAACCAAGGATTACCTAATAATCCTCTTCCAATCATCACAGCATCACATTTAGTTTCATCCAACATTCTTTTAGCATCATAACAAGTCTTAATATCACCATTGCCAATAACAGGTATTTTAACATTTTCCTTCACTTGCCTAATAATATCCCAATTAGCTTTACCAGAATATCCCTGACTTCTTGTTCTAGGATGAACGGTTATCGCACTAGCACCAGCTTTTTCAATAATTTTAGCTATTTCCACAGCATTAATACTTTTTTCATCCCAACCACTTCTTATTTTAACAGTAACAGGAACACTAACACTATTAACCACATTTTTAACAATTTCATACACTTTGTCAGGATCTTTAAGTAAGGCACTTCCTGCCTGAGCTCGAGTAGCTACTTTAGGAACTGGGCATCCCATATTAATATCAATAATGTCCGGATGCATTGTTTTTTCAATATATTTAGCGGCATAAACAAATGATTCTTTATCACTACCAAATATCTGCTGACTAATAGGTCTTTCTTCTTCTTTCATGTATAACATATCAATTGTCTTTTGACTACCATAAAATATCGCCTTATCACTAACCATTTCAGCAACTACTAACCCACAGCCCATTTCTTTAGCAATTCTTCTAAAAGCACTATCAGAAATACCGGCCATTGGCGCTAGAACAATTTGGTTTTCTATTTTCACATTACCTATTTTCCACATCCAAAACCACCATTATTATTATAACACTTTTTTTATCAAAAAACCATTGACAAAAAGAATCAAAGAAATTTTCATTACTTTGATTCATTTTACTATCCAAGCATTAGGTAAACTTCGTTCACCTGTTGAAGAATAAGCAACAGGATTATTATAAACTTCACCATTAATTGCTAAAACAGTAGAAGCACCACCATCTAAATTAGCAGCATTATAAGCTCCATAACGTTTAAAAATATCAATCATGTCAATAACTGTAGCTCCACCTCTAAAACCATATTTACTGCCATTGCCATCAATTGTTAACAATAATATTATTCCATCTTTTCTCTGACCAATTGCTGTTCTTGGATTAACTCCATAACCACCATTTCCTTGCGTAAATGATTCTTTACCATTAACAATTAAAAATGGTCCAAAACAAACGGCATCTCTAATTCCCATATTTATTGCTTCATCCGCTGTCATATAACCTAGAGTTAAAACATTATCATTACTAATACCAATAATCGGATTCCTAGTACCATTAGCATCTTCTAGTATTTCACCATTAGAAATAAATATTTGACTTGCCCTTGCTCCATTTCCTTGTCCTCCTACATCAGCAAATCTACCACCATTAACTGCTACTATAGCATCATTTTCTTGTGCCATAACTGACAAATGTTGTCCGTTTGTACCATAAAATCGACTTTTTACTGTGGATAACCTCGAAGCATCATAAATAGCAGTTAAATAAACATGATAATCTTTTTCATCAAATTCAATAATTTTATATAAAGCATCTTTATCTCTTTTCAAAATTTGTTCTTCATAAATTGATTCATAATGTTTAGGGTCTTCATTATCAAAATTTATTTCATCTTGATTAGTAATTTCATTATTTTCTTTTAAATAATTCTTACTTAAAATATCTTTTATTTGTTCTTCACTATACAAAATATAAGCTAAATACTTATGACTTTTAGTATCCATAGCAGTTGTTACAAACATATCCCGAAATCCATTATAAGGACCATAAGCCAATAATAAACAAAAAATAGCAATAATATCTAAAATAGCTAAAATTATCACTTTTTTCATAACATACCACCTAATTCATCGTTATATAAAAATATATAAATCTAAATCCATAAAAAAGTACCATAAAACTCAAAAATATTATACTAACAACTATAAATATTTTAGTTATTTTCTCTTTCAATCAAGACTTCTCCCGTCATTTCTTCTGGCACTTTTTCATTTAACAAATAAAGCATCGTTGGTGCGATATCACCTAATTTACCATTTTTCAATTTATAATTTTTAGTAATTAAAAACGGTACTTTATTAGTTGTATGACTCGTCAAAATATTATTATTTTCATCGATCATTTCTTCACAATTTCCATGATCAGCAGTAATAATCATTGTTCCCTCTAAACTTATAATTTTTTCATATATCTTATAAACACATTCATCTAAAGTTTCCACAGCTTTAATCGCAGCATCTAAATTACCGGTATGACCAACCATATCACCATTGGCAAAATTTAAAATTATGACATCATAATCACTTATTTTTTCCAATAAAGTGTCAGTTATTTCATAAGCACTCATTTCTGGCTTTAAATCATAAGTTGCTACTTTAGGAGAAGGAATTAATATGCGATCACAATTTTTCAAATCCAATTCTTTTCCCCCATCAAAAAAATAAGTAACATGAGCATATTTTTCTGTTTCTGCAATTCTTAATTGTTTATAACCTAATTTAGAAATATATTCGCCAAATGGATTAATTACTTCATTTAAATTATAAATAGTTTCATTAATTACTTCATCACTTACTGGCATCATTGTTAATAATTTAATATTAACTTGTTTTTTTCTTTTAAAGCCTTTAAAATCTTTATTACTTAAAGCACTACCTAATTCTCTTAAACGATCTGGTCTAAAATTAAAGAAAATAATTCCATCATTATCATCAACAATTCCATCTTCGTCAATTAAACCTGGCAAAATAAATTCATCAGTTATATTATTTTCATAATTAGATTTAATAGCTTCTTTAATACTTAAATACTTACTATCTGATGTACCGGTTACAACATCATAAGCTTTTTCAATTCGATCATATCGATTATCTCTATCCATAGCATAATATCTACCACTAATACTTGCTATAACACCATTTTTTAAATCTAATGATTCAATGTAACTTAAACTACTATTAGGTAAAGTATCTCTTCCATCAGTAAAAATATGTAAATAAAAATCCACTTTATTTTTATAACATAAATTAATTAATGCTTGTAAGTGATTTAAAGATGAATGTACCCCACCATCACTAACTAATCCCATTAAATGTAATTTACTATTATTTTCTTTAATATAATCAAACATTTCTAATAGTTTTTCATTCTTATTAAAATTTTTATTTTTTATTTCTTCATTGATATATTGAATACTTTGATATACTATTCTTCCAGCTCCGATATTAGAATGTCCTACTTCACTATTACCCATCTGTCCTTTTGGTAATCCGACTTTCTCACCACTTGCTTCTAGTTTTGAATTAGGATACTTTTTAAATAGTTCATCTAAATGAGGTGTATTAGCTAATTTGTAAGCATTTCCTTTAATATTTTTATTAATTCCTACTCCATCCAATATACATAATAATAATGGTTTCATTAAAATCAACTCCTATTATATTATACAATATTTATCTTAAAATTCAAAATAAAACCGACTTATAATCTATAAATCGATTTTATCTAATAGTTATACCATCACTATTTTTTATTTTTTCATCTAACTTTTGAATAGTTACATCAAAAGCATCTAAAACATAAGGATTATTTCTTTTCTCTTTAAGTCTTATCAATATATTTTCTTCTTTAATAATTTCAGCTACACTTAACAGTTTGATCTGATTAATAAAACTTAACCTTACTAATTCACCAACATTATTATTCCATAATCCTTGTTTTTTAAGCTCTGCTATATTCAAATATTTTCCTTGATAAAACAAATCTAAAACTTTAGAATCAATTGGAGTATCGCTTTTATCAGGAGTCCAACGACCATCTAAAATTTGATGATATATATCTAGTCGATCAACATCTTGAACAATTTGAGTAATACTGTTTATTACTTTCCTTTTAATTTCTAAATTAGCTTGCTTAAAAAACAAATAAGCATCTTCACTTCTAAGTAAATCACTACATAAAATTAACAAATCTTTACTATCAACTGTTTTTATAACATGATCATTAACAGTAGTACTAATTACCTCATCAAAAACCCGAGTATCAGGAATTTGTAAATTAATTAAACCAGACAACAATATATCTTTACCTAACTCTCCATGATTTTTATACCCATAACTAGCTAGTTTAGTATCATCATAACTAGATAAATAACGTGCTTGATTAAATCTTCCAATATCATGATCTAAAAAAGTTATTTGCGCTAATTCTTTAAACGATTCGTTGAAACCCAATTTATCTAAAACTTTAGTTCCATCTGATACCACTTCATACGAGTGAACAACTTTACGATCAATTAACTCAACAACTAAATTTTTATCACCAATAATACTCATTTTTTGTAAAGCAACATGTTTTTTAAAAAAATCTAAAGCTTTTAAATATAACATAACTATTCCTCTTATTTATAGGAAGTATACTATCATAAACAATTATTGTTGTCAAATTTCATCTTCATGAATTTTATCGATAATATCTTCTATTTTCTTACCATATTCAATCGATTCATCATAGACAAATTCTAATTCTGGAGTATGTCTAATATCAATTCGATCAGCCAATTCTTTACGAATAAAACCACTAGCGTCTTTTAAAGCTCTTAAAGTAGTTTCTTTTTTAGAATCATCTAAAACAGTCACATATATTTTAGCATAACTTAAATCACTACTTAATTTACAATCAGTAACTGTTACAAATTTAATATCACTATCTTTTACTTCATAAGCTAAAATATAACTTATTTCTTTAACAATATTACTAGCAATTCGATCTATTTTAACGCTCATCTTTGAATCTCCACCATTTCATAAGCTTCAATTATGTCATTTTCCCTAATATCGTTATAATTTTCAATTGTAATACCACACTCTAAACCTTTTTTTACTTCTTTAACAGAATCTTTTTCTCTTTGAATAGAATTAATATTACCATCATAAATAACAACGCCATCTCTAATTAAACGTACTTTACTATCTCTTTTAATTAAACCATCAGTTACATAAGAACCAGCTATAGTACCAACTTTAGAAAATTTAAATATTTTTCTCACTTCAGCTGTTCCTAATATTTTTTCTTCAAAAACAGGTTCTAACATTCCTTTCATTGCTAGTTCCATTTCTTCAACTACTTTATAAATAATATCATATAATCTAATTTCAACACCTTGATCTTTTGCATACTCTTTTAAAGTATTATTTGGTCGAACATTAAAACCTATAACAATAGCGTTACTAGCTTTAGCTAAAACAATATCACTTTCTTTAATTGCCCCAACACTGCTTCTTATAACATTAACTTTTACACCTTCAACATCCAATTTTTCTAAAGCATTTTTAACAGCTTCACTACTACCATTAACATCAGCTTTAATAATGACATTTATTTCTTTATTACCTTCTTTAATTTTATTGAATAAATCATCTAAAGTAACAGCTTTACTAGGCATTTGCTCTTTAATTCGCGCTATTTCTTTTCTTTTAACAGCAATATTACGAGCTTCTTTTTCTGATTCAAACGCCATAAATTTATCACCAGCATTTGGTACCTCATTTAATCCTGTAATTTCAACTGGTTGTGATAAATAAGTAGAAGTTAAATCCTTACCTTTATCGTCTTTTAAAGTCCTAATTTTACCATAAGCATGACCGACAACAATTGGATCACCTAATCTTAAAGTACCATTTTGGACTAAGACAGTTACAATTGGACCTAAATGTTTATCTAATCTTGATTCAACAACTGTACCAACGGCATAACGATTTGGATTAGCACGATAATTATTCATTTCAGAAACTAATAAAATATTATCTAATAAATCACTAATACCTTCACCTGTTTTAGCAGAAATCAAACTAACTAATGTATCTCCTCCCCAAGATTCAGGAGTAAGTCCATGTTCTGTTAATTGCGTTAAAACTCTTTCGACATTAGCTTCTGGTTTATCGATTTTATTAATTGCTACAATAATTGGTACATTAGCTGCTTTAGCATGGTCAATTACTTCTTCAGTTTGTGGCATAATACCATCATCAGCAGCAATTATAATAACAACAATATCAGTAATACTAGCTCCTCTAGCTCTCATTTCAGTAAATGCTGCATGACCTGGAGTATCAATAAAAGTTA
>CAMLYN010000055.1 GCA_946491675.1 uncultured Mycoplasmatota bacterium
TATCTTGTTTTTCTACAATATCAATAATTCTTTGATATAAATTATCAAATGAATTCTGACTAAAAATTTTATTATATTCATGTTCTACTGCATCATAACATTTGCAACCAATCGCATTGTTAAAGAATGTTAATAATAATTCATTTAATTTATTATTATCAAATGAATTTGAAAATTCAATTAATAATTTTTCACATTTTTCATACTCTCTTTTAGCATATTTTAATCTATCAACAATTACTATAGGAATACCAAAATCAATTGATGCTTGTAAAGTATATTTATAATGTTCATTTATTGATGGATCAAAATTATTACTATTATTAATATCATCAACAAATAAAACTAAATAGTCAGGCATTCTCTTAAATGATAAATTTGACCTAGTTCTTCTTTCTATAACTATTTCATTATGTGTATGCCTAGTATTATCTATCATTTCGTTGGGAATCAAAAATCTATCTGGTGATATATTAGAAATTGAAAATTCACTATTATCAGATCCAACATCATAATTTGCAGCTCTATAAATAGAACCACCTTCTAAATTTGAAAAACCTAAAACTACAGATTTTACTACTGCTGTTGCTATTTGATTATTTCCAATATAACTAGTACATATTCCGTGATTAGCAATCAAAGGAACTTCCCATTCTTCTTTAAAATCATCATGTTTACTTACTTGTGAATATGCATTTAAAGCATGTATTAACATATTAAAATCATCATTCAAAATATAAAACTCTGGTGTTTTTCCTAAAACATCAAGATTTACTAAAGATCGAATATGTTCTAATTCATTTAATTTAGGATTATTATGTAATATTTCATTTAAACTATGCTTTTTATCTAATTTATATAATGTTTTATCATATTCCTTTATGTATTCATTTCGTATTACTGATTCCAAAAAAATTGGTGCATAAAAATCTGTTAATAAAAAATCTAAATTATTATAATAATTTATTAATTTATTTAAATCATCACAATCACTTATATCTTTTAATGATTTTAATATTAATTTTATTTCTTCATTAATATTACTATTTTCTAAACCATCAATGTTATAGCAATATCTTTGAATAATAAAATTAATATCTTTCATATCCAATCCAAGTTTTTCTTGAAAAAATGCTTCTTTTAATTGTTCATTTGTAATTGTTCCAGAAGTTATAAGTGATTCTATTTTTCGTCTATACTGTTGTTTAATTTTTTTTAAACTAGAATCTGTCAATTGATCTATATTGGTTATATCATATATATTATTTTTCATTTTTAGAATACATATTAAATTTTTTAATTGTTCATCTGACAATTCAGTCTCATTAACACTTTTTATTAAATCTTCATATAATACTAGATTGTTTAAAACAATTACAATTATATATGACAAATCATAATCATTATTAGTTAATAATTTGCTGATTTTAGAAAAAACTAATAATTGTTTTTCATTTAATTTTAAGATTTTCTCTTGAATAAATTGATAATTTCCTATTTTTTCAATAAATTCAATATCAAACACATTATATTGTTTACCTAATAATCTTAAATCTAGTGTTGAAAGAATTTCATTATTTTTATTAAATAAATAATTTATTTTATATTCCATTTCTTCATAAGAACAATTTAATTTTTTTGAAAAAATATTAATTAAGTTTTTATTAAAAAGGCTTTTATCAAATGTTTTTATCAAATCATATTTTTCTAATTCTATACACCTTTGTAAAAACAAACTTTTATCACGTAAACCTATTGGAACATTTTGCAAACTTTTAATATATTCTTGCGATAATTCTTTAATATTATTTTCAGTAAATGCCTCTTTTTTAAAATGACTAATTAACTCATATTTTTTTAATTCTATACATCTTTGTAAGAATAGACTTTTATTACGCAAACCTATTGGAACATTTTGTAAACTTTTAATATATTCTTGCGATAATTTTTTAATATTATCTTCAGTAAATGCACCTTCTTCAAAATCATTTATTAAATCATATCTTTTATATTCTATACATCCATGTAAAAATAGATTATTTTCTCGTAAACAAAATGGCACGCGTTTTAAATTTTTTATATATTTTTCTTCTTGTAATATTTTTTTTATATTTTTTTCAGTAAATATTTCTTTATTAAAATAATCAATTAATTCATATTTTTCTAATTCTATGCATCTTTGTAAAAATAAACTATTACTACGTAATTCATCCGGGATATTTTGTAAACTTCTAATATATTCTTCTTTGATTAAATATTTATTATATTTTTCTTCTTGTAATATTTTTTTATTATTATCTTCAGTAAATGCTTCTCCAGTAAAATATTTAAATAATTCATATTTTTTTAATTCTATACATCTTTGTAAGAATAGACTTTTATTACGCAAACCTATTGGAACATTTTGTAAACTTTTAATATATTCTTGCGATAATTTTTTAATATTATCTTCAGTAAATGCACCTTCTTCAAAATCATTTATTAAATCATATCTTTTATATTCTATACAATTCGTTAAAAGTTGACTATCAGTTTGTAATTTATATGGAATATAATCTATCATATCGTTTTTTAAAAAATATTCAAAAACTTCTGGGACATCTAATCTATCTTCAAGATATTTACCATATTTTTCAACTAGATCTTTAGTAAAGATTTCTTTCGGTAAAGATTTAATTTCAGATTGACTCATTATTTTTTTATTTTTTAAATGAGAAATTAATCTTAATTTTAATATTTGATTTTTAGGCAAATTATAAAATTTTTTTATTACTTCAAACATATTATCACTTTCTTTTTAATAGTTTTTTAAATCTTTAGCAACTTGTCTTTCTATATCTTTTTTCTTAATTGTTTCTCTTTTATCATAATTTTTTTTACCTTTAGCTAAACCTAATAATATTTTAGCTTTACTACCTTTAAAGTATAATTTTATGGGAACTAGAGTAAATCCTTCTAAATCTAATTTAGCTTTTAATTTTAATATTTCTTTTTTATGCATTAATAATTTTCTTGTTCTTGTTTCTTCATGATTAAAAATATTACCTTGATCATACTTACTAATATGCATATTAAGAATAAATATTTCATTATTCTTAATAATTGCATAACTATCCTTTAAATTACATTTGCCTAATCTTATTGATTTTATTTCTGTTCCAGTTAAAACAATTCCTACTTCAAAAGTATCAATTATTTCATAGTCAAAATTAACTTTCCTGTTTAGTATCTCCATCTTTAATCACCTCGAAGTCAATAGTTCTTTTTTCTTTGTCAGCGGCAATTACTCTTACTCTGACACTATCGCCTAATCGATATCCACGTTTATCTTTGTTACCACGAATAGTAAAAGTAGTTTCATCGTAAGTATAATAATCACCTTTTAAACTATCTAGTCTTACTAAGCCTTCAATCAAATTAGGTAATTCAACAAACATTCCAAAGTTCAAGACAGAACTAATTATACCATCAAATTCTTCACCAATATGATCCATCATGTATTCTGCTTTTTTCATGTCATCTACAGCTCTTTCACATTCGATACTTCTTCTTTCCATATTAGATGTATGTTCAGCTACAAAAGGTAATTCTCTTTCATAATAACTAATTGTATCATTATTAATATTATTATCAAACAAATAAGTATGTAACAAACGATGTACTGTTGTATCAGGATATCTTCTAATAGGTGAGGTAAAATGGGTATAACATTTACTTGCTATTCCAAAATGGCCAATATTATTAGTATCATAAATAGCTTTTTGCATGCTTCTTAAAAGTAAAGCTGATAATAAGTGAAATTCTTTTTTATCTTTTAATTGACTTAAAATATTTTGCATAGTTTTAGGGGTGATTTTTTTAGTATCTTCTTTAACCTTATAACCTAATATATTTAAAAATCTCATAAAATTATTGATTTTTTCTTCATTTGGTTCACCATGAACACGATAAATAAAAGGTAATTCCATATAATAAACATGAGCAGCTACAGTTTCATTAGCAGCAATCATAAAGTCTTCAATTAACTTTTCACCAGTACCTCTATTTCTTAAAGTTACATCAATAGCTTTTCCTTTATCATCGACAATAATTTTAGATTCATCAATATCAAAATCAATATATCCTCTATTTTCTTTGTTTTTTCTAAGTATTTTAGCTAATTCGGCCATCATTTTTAATTTATCAGCATATTCTTCATAACCTTCAGGAATAATATTTTCTTCCAAAACTTGATTAACTTTTTTATAAGTCATTTGAATTCTTGATTTAATAACTGTTTGTAAGATATCATAATCAACCACATTACCATTTTGATCGATTTCCATAATACATGATAAGGCTAAACGATCAACATTAGGATTTAATGAACAAATACCATTTGATAGTTTATGTGGTAACATCGGAATTACTCTATCAGCTAAATAAACACTAGTGCCACGGTCAAAAGCTTCACTATCTAAAGCAGTATTAGGTCTAACATAATAACTAACATCAGCAATATGAACGCCCAATTTATAATTGTTACCTATTTTCTCTATTGAAATTGCATCATCGATATCTTTTGTATCATCACCATCAATAGTGAAAATAATTTCATCTCTTAAATCAGTTCGATTAGTCAAATCTTTTTCCAGTACTTCATCAGGGATATTATCTAATTCTTGCATAACATTTTCACTAAAAGTATCAGGTATGCCCATTTCATTAGTAATAGATAATATATCAACCCCAGGATCGTTTTTATGACCTAATATTTTTACTACTTCACCTTTATAATTGTTATCTTTTAATTTATTAGTTATTTTAACTAAAACTTTATGACCTGCCATTGCTCCTAAAGTTTTTTTCTTATCGATTTCAATATTCAATTTAACGCGATCATCATCTAGTTTTAAAAAAGGTTTATTTTTAATATAATAAATTTCACCCACCATTTGTTTAAATTTACGGTCAACTATTTTTAAAATTCTACCTTCTAAATCAATTCCTTTAGGTGAAGTTATTTCAACGATTACTTTATCCCCATGGATTGCTCCATTCATATTAGTTGGAGGAATAAAGACATCTTCATCACCTTCAATATCGACAAAACCATAACCTTTTTTATTAGCAATCATCGTACCAATTTTTAAATGACTATTGGTGAACAATAAATAATTATCCTTTTTTGTACGATAAATTTTTAATTCATCTTCTAAGCGGTTTAGTTCTTTTAATAACTCTTTTAATTCATCAACACTACTAAATCCTAAAGCATCATTTATTTCAGTTACCGATAAAGCTTTATCAGTTTTAGTTAATAGTTCTATAATCTTATCTTCTAACATAAATCCTCCTTATAAACTATCAATTATATATCTAATCAATAACTTTTTATTTTTATATTCAAACCAAAAACACAAAATAAATATGACGTTACCAAATAAAGTTATAATAATATCTTTCATCGTATCATAAACCCCAGTCGCACTTCTTTGCATATCTTGATTAAATAAATTATCAATGGCAAATTCTGTTATTTCCCAAACACCAGAACTAGCTAATGAGAATATAAAAATAAACAAACAATTGAATATGATATTTTTACTATTAAACATTTTTAATTTTATTAATATAAAAATAGCAAGCAATCCTGATAACATTCCCCAAATAAAATGAGAAAAATTATCAAACCAAGATGTTAATTTAAACAAATGTAATTGACATCCTAAAAACAATGCGATAAACCCAAATAACATATATAATAAAGTTATTATTGGTTTAATTTTAAAAATAAATGGTATAACAATATATAAACTAAACAGTAACAAAGTTATATCTTTATTATTTAAAGCAAAAAATACAGAAATAAAACATAAAACAAAAGCTATTACTACGTTTATTTTATTCAATTTCATCTATTTTCTCCATTTCTACTTGATTAATTGCATTAAATCTTTTAGTTATTTTGTCAGTAGTTGTATGAATATCCTTAACATCTTTACTAACTGTTTCAATACTACGATATAATTTATCCCATCTTTCTTTATATCTATTAAATTCACTACTTAATAATCTTAATTCATTATGAATAACAGTAGTATATTTATCTCTTTCTATATTTTTCATAATAATTTGAATAGTTGTTAAAGTACTAATTAAAGTAGTAGGACTAGTTATCCACACTCTTTTTTTATAGGCATATTCAATAATATCAGAGTGATATGCATTAATCTCAGCAAAAATCGCTTCAGCTGGTAGAAAAAGAATTGCCTGATCACTAGTTACCCCATCAATAATATATTTACTACTAATGGCGTCAATATGTTTTTTCATATCATTTCTAAATAACTTTTCAGCTTGCTCTCTTAAACTAATATCTTTCTTTTTATCCACCATAATTTGGTAATGTTCTAAAGGAAATTTTGAATCAATAGCAATTAAACCTAAAGGAAGTGGTGCGAATAAAACACAATCAACAATCGTATCATTATTGAATTTATATTGCATTTGATATATTTTGTCATTGTCACCAAAAATATTATACATGATGTTTTTTAAATTAACTTCACCAAATATACCTCTTGTTTTTTTATCAGTTAAAACACTTTGTAAAGAGATAATATCACTTGACAAATTATCTATTTTCTTTTGGGCTTCATCAATTTTTGACAATCTTTCTAAAACATTTGTAAAGGTTTTGTTAGTTTTTTCAAAGTTTTCATCTAGCCGTTCGTTAACTTTATTATTAATTAAAGTCAATTTATTGTCTAATTTATCATTTAATCTTTCAAAATCATTACCTAAATCTCTACTAAATGAAGATTTAAATTCGCCTATTTCTTTGACAACATTAGTTTCTAATTTTCCTAATCGTTCTGTAATATGCGACTCGTTGATGTTTTTTGTTAAAGCGAAAATTGAAATAACTAATATTATTATTAACAAAACTATTATGATATATTCCATAGTAATTCACCATTTTAATTATACTATATCAAATAACAAAGGTCAAACAAAAATACGAAAAAACTGCATACAAATGCAGTTTATTTTGCTAATAACCAAGCTTCATAACCACCAAGTATATTATAAACTTTATAACCCTCCCGAGTTTGACAGTTGATGATTAATGAAACAGAAGATTAACCTTTGTAATAT